>JBEBUW010000008.1:0-72977 GCA_040393065.1 Lujinxingia vulgaris
GATTCTCGGAGGCGTTTTTTGGCGTTCGGGGCGTGTGCGAGGATTCTCGGACGCGATTTGACGCGTTCGGGGGGCGTGCGAGGATTCTCGGAGACGACTTTTCCCGTCGGGATCGTGTTTTACGGATTTTGAAAATTGCAAAATGTCGATCCGGACGGTTCGGGACGTGTGCGAGGATTCTCGCACGCTGATCTACGCGTTCGGGGCGTGTGCGAGGATTCTCGGACGCGAATCTACGCGTTCGGGGCGTGTGCGAGGATTCTCGGACGCGATTTGACGCGTTCGGGGTGCGTGCGAGGATTCTCGGACGCGTTTTGAGCAGGATGGACAGGATTAAGGGGTGGGGGAGGGGAGTGTGGTCAGGACCTGGAAGGGGGCTTCGATGCGGGGATCGATGGTGCGGTCGATGATGGCCTGGATGCGGAGGGTCCAGTTGGCGCCGTCTTCGCTTAAGACGGCGTTCTGCGGGATGTTGATGACGATGGGGACGATGATGATTTTGTCGGGGGGCAGGGGCGTTTCGTGGGCTATCCGGGCGCTCTGGGTGTAGGTTTGCCAGCGGCCGTCTTGCTGGATCTGGCCGGCGACGCGGATCTCCAGGTAGTCGAGGGTGCGGTGGCGGTTGTTGGAGGCGATCAGGCGGGCTTCGGCGTGGAGGGGTTGGCCGGCCGGGACGTTGTCGTCGTGCAGGGTAATTTCGAGTTCGAACTCGCTGCCGGCGATTTTGTTGAGTTGGTCGGAGAAGAATTTCAGGGTGTGGCTGAGCTTGATTTTACCCATGTTGCGAGCCTTTTCCGGGAGGTTGTGTGCGGATTTCCTGGAGTCGTTCCATGACGTCTTTGCGCATGGCCGCGGCGGACTGGTAGCGGCGCTCGGGATCGCGTGCCAGGGCCAAGGCAATGATGCGGATGAAGGGTTTGGAGATGCCGTGTTTCTGGAGTTCTGCGGGGCTTAAGGTAGGGAATTCACTGCCGAGTTCGCGGGGATCTTGCAGGGTGACGGCGTGCCAGAGGGTGGCGCCGAGGGTGTAGATATCGAAGCGGGGATCGATGATGTGTTCGCGTCCGTTGCTGGCTTCGGGGGCTGCGTAGCCGGGGGTGATGCAGCCGGCGGTGGGTTCGGTGGTGCGGTCATTTAGGACCAGCGTGACGGCGCCAAAGTCGATCAGCGTGTAGTAGGTGTCGTGGCTGACGAGAATGTTGGCGGGTTTCATGTCCTGGTAGAGAAAACGCGCGGAGCGGCCGTTGACGTCGACGAGTCGGTGCAGGCGGATGAGCGTGGTAAGCAGTTCGCGGCACAGGGCAAGGAGGTTTTCTTCGAGATTGGCGCGGAAGGCCGGGTCGTGGATGCGTTTTTCGAGCATTGCACCGTCGATGTACTCCATGACCAGGTAGGGTTCTTGCTGGAGGATTTCGTCGGGCAGGGTGAAGTCGCCGTTGCGGCCCGGGTAGCGGCTCTGGAGGGTGAGTGAGCGGTCGTAGAAGAAATCGTTGGGAGAGGGCAGGTTGTTGAGGCCGTCGTTGCGGAAGCGAACGAGGATTTTCTTCTCCCATTCGAGGATTTTGCGCGTCTGGATGATGTGCTTGACGGCTTCGTCGGCGGTGTAGCGGAAGTGGCGCGCGTGGCGGCCGGTGTCGTAGCGGGTGGTTTTGATGAGGACGAGGTTGTCGGCGCAGCGGGTGTCAGCGGCGGCATAAATCAGGCCCATGCCGCCGCTGTCGGCGAAGACTTTTGTGATGCGGTAGCGATTTCCAACGAGTTGATTCACGGATAGACGGCTTTTTATGCGGGGATGTGGAATTTCATGGCGAGTTTGCCAGCGAGGATGATGACGTCACCGTCTTTGAGGGGGCGGCGTTGGCCGAGTTCGAGGAGTTCGTTGTTGAGCTGGGTGCCGGTGTTGGAGATGACGTAGAGCGTGTAGTTTTTGTGCTGGCGGTAGATGTAGGCGTGTTTGCGTGAGATCTGGCCTGCGGCGTCGAATTCGCTGACGTCGATGTCGGGGTAGGCGTTGGCGATGGGGTCGCGGCGGCCGATGAGGAGTTCGTCGCTGTTGACTTCGTGGGTTTGGACGGGCTGGCGGTTCTGGTAGATGGTGAGCGTTGCGGGCTCGGTGTGGACGCCGGGAACGGGAAGCGCAGCGGGGATATCCTGGTGCTGGCGCGGGGTTGTGCGCAGTGGTTCGATGGCCGGCTTTTGGGGTATTTCGGCCACGGGTTCGTCAAACTGCGGTTGGAAGGAATCGACTTCGGAAATGTCGTCGCCTTCGATGTCGAAGCCGGCCTGGATGCTGGATTCGCTGGCGACTTCGGTGGTGGAAGGGGGCGGTGTGATGTCGGGTTGTTCGGCGACGAGTTCTTCGCCCAGCGGGCCGTAGCCTTCTTCGTATTCGGGCGTTCCGGCCGGGTAGGCGGAGCCGTCGATGGGGGAGTAGAGGACGTCGGGCTGCGCGGCGGGTGGGCTCGGGGGCTGGGCGAAATCATCGTTTTCTTCGTCGACTTCGCTGGGTTCTACGGTGAATCCGGTTGCGAATCCGCTGTCATCGACTTCTTCGTCGAGAATAAAGAAGCCGCTGTCGGGGGCGTCTTCGGCGGGTTCGTCGGATTCCAGGCTGCCGGCTTCTTCGTAGAGCATGGCGGAGACGTTTTCTTCCGGGCTGAGTTGTTCGCCTTCGGCCAGCGGCGCGATGCGTTCGCCGCAGACTTCGCAGTTGGTGGCGCCGGGTTCGTTGGTGGTGTCGCAGATCGGGCAGACGAGGGAATCGGACATGGTGTGCTCCTGAGCTCAGGGTCGCTTGGAAATGGTTGTATAAAGTAAGAAGTTGGCACAACCCGCGGCGTTGGTTGCGGCCGCAGGAGCAGGTACCAGGTCAGGTGATATTAGATCAGACTGGAGGCGTCGACGAGTTGGACGCCGCTGTCGCGTTTCTGGGTCGATTTGTGGCGCGTGTAGTTCATGTCGTCTTGCGAGATGTGTCCTTGCGCGGCGTATTTTTGTTTGAGCTGGCTGTAGTGGTTGGCCATGTCGTTGTCTCCGAATTCGCGGTAACGCTCGGCGAGGATGTCGAAGAGTTGGGAGACTTCGTTGTGTTTTTCGGTGCGCATGGATTTTTCGAGTTCTTCGAGCAGGCGGCCGACCTCGGCTTCGTCGAAGGCACGTTCGACTTCGCCGTTGAGCCTGGCGAGTCGCTGCGGATCGTCAGTGTATTCGACGACGATGGACTGGGTGCTGGTGCCGTTTTCGATGTTGAGCGAGGGGATGTCGTAGTGAAGTTCGGCTTTGAAGAGGCGGACGTTGCCGGCGGGGCGCGCGGCGACGGCGCAGGTGATAATGTAGGCGTATTCTTTGTCGCGCTCGATGGTTCCGATGGGAATGGAGATGGTACGCAGATCGCCGGGCAGGCGGATGCGTCCGATGTAGCTGATTTCGGGGCTGTAGCGGTAGCCGTGTTGTGCGCGGACCTGGGGCGTGAAGGTCAGGTCGAGGCGGACGTTTTTGGCGATTGCGCTGGTCATGTCGCGCACGCGGGCCTGGAAGACTTGTTTGATGTCTTCGGGGCGGTCGATTTTGGCGGTGAAGCCGTTGGAGTAGGAGACGAGTCGTTGCACGAAGCGGTAGTCGAACTCGGGGCCAAAGCCCATGGCGTCGATGGAGATGCCGCGGTCTGCGATTTCGGCGGCGCGCTTTAAGCAATCGGTGGGCTGGCCGGTGACCTGTCCGTCGGTGAAAACCATGATGCGTCGGACTTGTTTGTAGTCGGGCACGGAGACGAGCTGGTGCTCGGCTTTGGTGAGTGCGTACTCTAAGTCGGTGCCGCCGCCCTGGAATTGGTCGATGACTTCGATGCGTGATTTGACGAGTTCGCGCGTGGAGGTGTCGCGGATGCGGGTGGGTTCGACGATTTCGTAGGCGACGGATTGAAAGGCGATGACGGAGACGAAGTCGCCGACGCGGAGTTGGTCGACGGCCAGGCGCGCGGCTTCTTTGAGGGCGGCGATTTCAGCCGTTTTCATCGAGCTTGAGATGTCGAGCACAAACGCCAGGTGCGTGGGCAAAACGACATCGTCGCCGGCAGCGCGCAGTGCGTTGGAGGCGTTGATTTTGAGCAATGCTTTGAGTCTGGTTTCTTCCTGGTTGGAGGAAACGCTGGGGCGATCGAGTAGGTAATCGAGCAAGATTTCTTCGGCCATTTCTCCCTCGGGACTGCGCGCGCTCGGGTGACGCGCGCGTTTTTATCATCTGCTTCTGGCGTTTCTTATACTATGGGAAGTGGGCTGCGGCAACGCGGGGAATCCGTCAGTAGGGTGAAATGTCGACGAGGACTTCGCGCGGTTTGCAGCTGTCAGAGGGGCCGACGATGCCTTCGCGTTCCATGACTTCGACCATACGTGCGGCGCGGTTGTAGCCGACGCGGAGTTTGCGCTGGAGCATGGAAATCGACGCTTGCTGGGTGCTGACGACGATGCGGACGGCTTCTTCGTAGTGTTCGTCTTTGTCGCTTTCGTCGATGATGTTTTCTTCCTGATCGTCTTCTTCGATGAGGATGGAGTCGTTGTACTGGGGCGCACCCTGGCTTTTGAGGAAATCGACGATCTGGTCGATTTCTTTTTCGGAGACGTAGGCGCCGTGGGTACGGGCAAGGGTGCTGCTGCCGGGCGGAACGAAGAGCATGTCACCGTTGCCGAGCAGGCCTTCGGCGCCGTTGGTGTCGAGGATGACGCGGCTGTCGATTTTGCTGGTGACGCGGAGTGCCAGGCGGGTCGGGAAGTTGGCTTTGATGAGGCCGGTGATGACGTCGGTGGACGGGCGCTGGGTGGCCAGAATGAGGTGGATGCCGGCGGCGCGGGCTTTCTGGGCGAGGCGCGCGACGGCGGTTTCGACGTCCTTGGAGGCGGTCATCATGAGGTCTGCGAACTCGTCGATGATAACGATGATGTAGGGCAGTTTGATGTGTTCGGGATTGCCCTGGGCATCGATGCCGAGCGCGCGCAGGGCGTCGGATTCCTCGCGGCCCTGGACCTGGTCGAGTTCGGCCTGTTTGGTGAGGGTTTCGACTTTCTGGTTGTAGCCGCGCACGTCGCGCACGCCCATGTCGGCCAGGCGCTGGTAGCGGCGTTCCATTTCCTGGACGGTCCAGTTCAGCGCGACGGTGGCCTGTTTGGGATCGGTTACGACGGGGAGCAGCAGGTGCGGGATATCGGCGTAGATGCTGAACTCAAGCATTTTCGGGTCAACCATGATCATGCGCACATCGTCGGGCGAGTGCTTGTAGAGAAGGCTGCAGATCATGGTGTTGACGGCGACGGATTTACCGGCGCCGGTCGCGCCTGCGACGAGCAAGTGCGGCATGCGGGCGAGGTCGGCGATCATGGGGCCGCCTTCGGTGTCTTTGCCGAGTGCCAGGGGCAGGTACATTTTGGTGTTATCCTGGAAGGCTTCGTCGGCGATGATTTCTTTCAGGTACACCATTTCGCGTTCGGGATTGGGGACTTCGATGCCGACGACGCCTTTGCCGGGGAGCGGGGCGATGATGCGGACGCTGAGCGCGGACAGGGCCATCGCGAGGTCGTCGGCCAGACCTGCGATGCGGGAGATTTTGACGCCGGGCGCCGGACTGAATTCGAACATGGTGATGACTGGACCGGGGCAGATTTCGACGACGGTGCCCTGGACTTTGAAGTCTCCCAGGGTTTTTTCGATCTGGGCGGCCATCTGGCGCAGGAGTTCGGTATCGACGACGACGTGGTCGGATTTGTCGTAATTCAGGAAGCTGAGCGAGGGCAGTTCAAAGTTTCCGCGTTTCTGCGGTTTGAAGATCAGAGCATTCTGGCTGTCGTCAGCGAGCATGGCTTCGCGGTCGCGAGCGCGGCGCGTGGCTTCGCTTTCGACGATTTGCGGGCCGAAATCGGCTGCACCGCCGCTGATGCCGCTGGTCGGGGCGCGTTCCTGACGCATGTCGACGACGTCGGTGTCGCTGATTTCGATGGCGTCGTCGTTGTGTCGTGCGACGATCGTCAGCGCTTCGTTTTGTTGTTCGAGTTCGTCGAGGGTGTGGAGCGGCTGGCCGATTTCCCACTGATCTTCGGCAACTTCGTGGCGGACTTTTTGGACACCGGAGATTTTGGGTGCTTCGGCTTTTGAGGATTTCTTCGCGGTGACCGGTGTTGCGTCTACTTCCGCGGAAGCATCGGCTTCGGCCTGTTCGATGGCGGCTTTGGCGGCAGCACGGCGTGAAGCAGTCTGATTTGCGGAGGTGTCGGAAGATCTGTTGGACGGTGCGCGACCAAACAGGCGCGCAAGGCGGCTGGCGACTTTTTGATCGACGACTTCGTCGAAATCTTCTTCAAAGTCGTAGCTGGTTGCGGTCAGAGGCGCGACGGAGATGCGCGCCGCTTGCCGGGCTTCGTATTCGACATCGATCAGTTCGCCTTGCTCGTCGAGCAGGCGATCGCGTTCTTCGGCAAAGCGGACTTTGAATTCACGGCGAACAGCGAGCTGATGGCGGATGTAGGCCAGGAGTCGATGGCTCTGGGCGATGATCGCGCGCACGATGGCGCCCAGGCTCATGTCGGTTGCCAGCATCAGGCTGACGGCCAGGATGCTGGTGGCGATGATGTAGGTTCCTACGGTTCCGACAAAGCTGCGAAAGATTTCGGCGCTGAATTCGCCGACAATACCGCCGGGCAGGTGGCCAAGGATCAGGAAGTTGTTCAGAACCAGGTGGCTGAGCATGGCGCCGGCCAGGACGAAGAGGAGCTGGCCGCTGACTTCGGAGGCTTTGGTGTCGACGGCGCGTCCGATCAGCAAGGCGAAGCCCAGGTACCACATGACGAGGTTAAAGAAGAATGCGCCCAGGCCAAAGATGTAGAGCAGCGCGTCGCCAATGAATGCGCCGGCTGGACCAATCAGGTTTCGGGTTTCGCCAGGTTCGGTGATGTCGGTCGGATGGAAACTTAAAAGAGCGAGCAAGATCCCGAGTGCAATGGCCAGGATCAGCAGGCCGGTCATTTCGCGTCGCAGTGAGATGCGTCCGCCGGTTTTTTCGGTTTGCGGGGTGTTTTTCGCCGTGCGTTTGGATGTTGCTGCGGATTTTTTGGCGGTAGCGGCTTTGGAGGCACTTTTCGCGGTGGTTTTTTTCTCAGACGCAACCTTTTTGGAAGCTGTAGGAGACTGGGCTGCCATTTCTATACCCTCCGTGGAGTATTGACGTTTTCCACAAAAGAATCGTGCACCGGGAGGCGCGCAGCGAGAAGTGGAGCAGAAAACCAGGGAGCGCGTCCGTGCGCTATGTGTTTTGCCGTCAATAAAAACTAACAATTTAATGATTCATTCTGGCCTCAAAACTACGAGGCAGTGGTTACGCTATCATGGGCAAAATGGGCGTCAATTTTTCGGATGACTCGGTGCTGGCTGGCGTGGAAATTGTATCGGGCGTTGGGTATCAGGAGGGCAGGATGGGGCCTGGGAGATGCACGAGGCAGGACAAGAAGCAGGGCAAGAAAAGGAGAAGGGCGATTCCATCATGGAATCGCCCTTTTTTGGCATTTTGAGATAGGCTTATTTCATCAAAGTTGTTGTCGCTTCTCTGTGTGCAACAACGGTTTGATGGGCACTATGTCGTTTGGGAGAAGCGTAGCACACCACTTGAGCGGGTGTGTACGGGGTCAGGCAATTGCATTAGTAGGCGAAATCGTCGTCGCTGTTGATGCGCAGTACCTGGGCAGCGTGGAGGCCTTTGGGGCCGCGACGCAGTTCAAATTCTACGACTTCTCCTTGTTTGAGCGACTTGTAGCCTTCGCCTTCAATCTGGCTGTAGTGAACAAAGATATCGTCTTCTCCTCCTTGAGTGATAAATCCAAAGCCTTTGGTGTTGTTAAACCATTTCACTGAGCCTGTTGCCATTTTGAAACCCTCCCTAAAACAGTACAAATACGGTTTCGATCCTCTGGAAAATAACATCCATTATCATTCTCCGATCGTGCCTGGCCCCCGCCAGCTACACGAGTCAATGAGCCATCCTTCCCTGGATGACCCACCAACAGGACCGCGAATACAAGTACATATATTGGGGAGCGCGAGACGAACGTCAAGGGTTTGTTGAATCTTATTTTTCTGGAACTGATTTACAGTGATGCTGTAATTTGTTTCGGGTTATTTCAGTGGAAGAAACTCGATTTTTGCGAATCAGTGGTGAGATTCGAGGCGTTTTTGCGCCGAAGCGATGTTATTGGAGGCTCTTTTGACGTAGGGACCGTCGGGATCGAGTTCGATGTATTTTTGGAAGGCGGCGATCGCTTCTTGAAAACGGGCCATGCGAACGAGGAGAAATCCGCGGTTGAAGTAGCTTTGCGAGAAGTTCGGGGCAATGACGTGGATTTGTTCGTAGGCCTGGATGGCTTCGTCGATTTTCTCTTCCAGATGTAGCAAAAGGGCGAGTCCGTGGGGGGCGCGGGGATCGTCGGGGGCGAGTTCGCGGATTTTTAGTAGGGTGGCGCGTGCATCGTCGATTTCGTTGAGGAAGGTGTAAGCAGCGGCGATATTGAGGAGGCTGTCGACGTCGAGTTTTCCGCTGATGGCCATGCCGGCGCGGTAGGCGTCGATGGATTGTCCGTAGAGGCCACGGTTCTGGTAGATGTTGCCGAGGTTGTAGTAGACAACGGGTTGTTCGCTTCCGCCGTTGTCGAGCGCGAGTTCGATGGAGGCGATGGCTTCTTCAAATTTTGTGTTGGAGGAGTAGGCCAGGGCGCGGTTCATGTAGATGTCCCAGCGGGTTGGATCCTGGGCGAGTGCTTTGTTGTAGGAATTGATGGCCAGTTGCCATTTGGATTGGTCGAGAAAGGCGTTGCCTTCGAGGAAGTATTCCTGGGCGCTGAGTGTGGATTGTGCTGCGGCAGCCTGAGCTCGCTGGGCGCGATCGGGGCGTTGGGATGTGGTTGTGCAGGCGGTCTGCAGGGCTATCAGTGCGAGAAGAAGGAGTGGCCAGAAGGAAGGTTGTTTTTTCATGGAATCAAGACTCCCGAAGTGAATGTAAAGATTTAAAATTGTGAGGTTATATCAAGTGGATCGTCGAAACCGGGGAATTATGGTGGCTCGAAAGTACAGTCAACAGGCGGTGGTCGCAAGGATCGTGGTGTGTGTGTTGTGGTTTTGTCTGGTGGGGTTGAGTGCAGGCGGTTGTGCGACAACGGGGAACGGGAACGAGCAGCAGGCATCGGCGCGGAAGGGAGCAAGTCATGCGGAGCAATTGTATCAGGCAATGCTTGAGGTGTATGCGCAGCGTGATTTGCAGGTAGATATTGCTTCGGAGGAGCTTTTGTTGGTGAGTTCACGGTATGAAAAGCTCGGGCCGGAGTTGCGTCGGCGTTATGTCAGCCGCGTACTGGCTTTGAAGGCGGGAATTGCGCTGAATGTGACGGCTGAGTATCAGCGGGGCCGCGAGGTGGATGGCGAGCAGCGTTGGCGTTTGATTGAGGACGATGATCCGCTTAAGGCGCAGGCTGCGCGTGAGGAAGTGGAGATTGGGCGGGCGGTGGAGCGTGTGTTTCATCAGCGGCGCAAGTAGTGGACTGAGGAGGTTGCGCGGACTTTGATGCGCTGACGTAGGAAAGTACAAAAAACGATCAGGCTGAGTAGAAAGTGGGTGGAGGTCGGGCGGGGATTGTTGGTGTTGCAGGCACAGCCGGCGTCGGGCTGATCGAGAATTGTGATGATGGGATCTTCCAGGTCGGAGATTCCAGCGTCGGGAATGTGCGGTCCGGCGTCGGCTTCGGCCGGTGCGTCGAGCAGGATTTCGACCGGGTTTTCGAAGGTGCGGTCGATGAGAAAGCGATCGCGGGCGGAAACATGGAGGCACCAGGGGCCGGGAGCAAAGGTTTCGTCGAGTTGGACTTCGGCATGGACAGAGAATTCTGCGTCCGGTTCGAAGTACAGGGCCGGGTGGGCGGACAGGATGCGCGCGGGGCCGGCGGGGCTGTCGCAGGGGCCGGGGACGCCGATGATCTGGGCGCGTTCCAGGGTGATGAGCTCGGCAGTGGGGTTGTAGAGAGTGGCTTCGGCCTGAAGCCATTGATGCGTTGCAAAATGGGTGTGGTTGGAAGTGAGAGGAACGGAAAGCGTTAATTGTGCGGCGTCACCGATGGCGATTTCTCCGTCGCCGTGAAAGCCAAAGGTTCCGGTGGCGCCGTGGCCGTGGAGTGCGTCGAGACGAACGGGGGCGGTGGTGAGGACATCGCTGGTAGCGACGATCTGGGGTGTGTCTTGATGGGAGGTTTCGAGCCAGTGAATGCGGTGATTGGTGTGGGGTTGTGTCCAGTGGCCGGGCTCGAAGCTGGCCAGTGCAATGCGTCCGGAGGGTAGCCAGCGGGCAGAGGCGAGTTCGCCTGCGACGTCGGAACTGGTAGCGGTGTGGAATGTCCACAGAATTTGTCCGTCGGGAGCTATGGCGTGGACAGAAAAGCGTGTGGTGACGAGGAGGCTGCCGTCGATGCGTGCGGTGAGATCGCGGATTTCATCATCGATTGCAGGCTGGATAACGAGCTGGTCGGGAGAATGGGAGTGATGTTGGTTGGCGATGCGGCGATGGGCAGGTGCTTCGGGATTGCTCTGGTCAAAAATGTCGATTGCGAAGAGATTCAGGGCGGGCCAGTTTGCGGCGACGGCGAATTTCTGGTTGGGCAGGACGATCGCGGCAGGTATAGATGCCTGGAAGCTGGCGGATATGAAGTGGTGACTCCAGACGTATTGCTGGCGTGCGATATCGTAGACGCTGGCGCGGGCGGTGGAGTTATCGGCCATCAGCACTTCAAGGGGTTCGCCGGGGCCCAGGTAGGAAACGGCGGATGCGCTCGCGATGAGGGGAACCTGACCGGGTGGGCGAAGTTCGGAGCGGATTTTGCCGTTGGTATCGGTAATTAAAAAGCCGCGCGCGCTGGCATCGGCCAGCAGATGACTGCCGTCGGGTAGAATTTTTATGTCGGAAAAGGTAGCAAGGCTGAGTTCTGCTGATAACAGCGTGCGCTGTCCGAGTGGTATGGCTTCCAGTCGGGTTTCTGCAGGGCTTTCGTGGTTGTCTTGATAGGGCTGCAGGTCATAAATTGCCGCGGAACGGCTGCCACCGGTGCCGATGACAATGACGGCGTCTTCTGTGTAGGCATGGGCGTGAGCACTCCACAGGGCGGTGAGAAGCATGAGCAGGAATCGAAGCAATGACATTATTTTGGGTGATGGTTGAGCGTAGAAAGGTCGTTGCCATGACATGCTCTGACAACCGGAAAGTTTTTGCATACTACTAGAGGATCTCCATGGAGATTAAGGGCGACGCTGCAATTTGTTATGTGGGCATGCCACGGGTTCGTGAGGCGGGGATCGACGTTTTGAGCTTTCATGTACATCGGTATGTGTTTGGCTGGTTGCGCCTGCATGGTTGTGACAGCGTACTGATCACGGTGGGATTTGAAAAGAGCGCGTGCGAATCGGTGACATTGGCAGTGCGTGCGGATGAAGCTCGTGTTGTGAGGGTAGGTTGGAGCTTTGGCGATTTGTTGGAGCTCTGGCAGAGCGGAAGCAGGCAATTGACGCTGGAGCCTGTGGGCGGTGCGGGGGATGCGATCGTTTATGATCTGGTTCCGGTGTTCGATGATGCCCTGGATTCGAAAGCGGCGGGGATCGGGCCGGGGGTTCTGGCGTTTGGGTTGCTTTTGAATGCGGGTCGTTTGTCTGAACAGGCGATTCAGCGATTGCAGCTTCCGGTGGCCGAGTCGATTCGGGCGGCGCGTCGCAATGCCGTACGCATGTTTATGGAAGAGCACAGCGTTCAGGAGATGAAATCGTATCTCTATGAATTTATGGATCGTTTGCCGGAATGGACCGGTTGTGATTGTGCGGCTTCGTTTATTCTGGCGAGTAATCTGGAGGCGATGACGGTTATCGATGGAAATACGAAAGACAGGGTACATGCTGAGAATGTAGACAAAGCGTGTCTGGATGTACTGGCGGAGCGATTGTATCGCGATCCGGCCGAGGGCAGTACGGAACGGCTGGTGGGGATGTCGGTGTTGCTGGGCGGGGACGCAGGGGGCGTTTTTCGGGCGGTGCTGGAGCAGCATCGCCGTTTTCCGCAGATTCCATTTCATGTGCTGGTGCGTGCGGATTCAGATGGGGAGGGGGCAGGAGAGTGGCGGCTTCTGGAAGACACGAGCGGGCGTACGTTTAAGGGTTTTTATCGTGTCGGAGGACGTGGCGATGAGCAGATGATGGTGCTGTTGCCGCTGATCGTGGAGGAGAGCGGTGAATCGGAGCTGCTGGGTTTTGTGTGCCTGGCGTATCGGGAGGAGATGAAGTTATTGGCGTCGTTTTCGCGCCTGGCTATGGAAATGCGTGAGCAGCTTGCGGCGGCATTACGGTATTCGCCCCTGTATACGTTGCGGGCGCGGAAATTGTGGATATTGAGTCAGCTTCGTAAAGTTCTGGAGCGTGAAGTCGTCGCTGACGGGGATGGTTTTGAGGAACGTCATACGCGGCTGATCGGAAAGGTCAGTGAGCTTTTGGCGCGTGAAGTCGAGCTTCCCAGTTTTGCGATCGGGTATATTCGTCGGCAGGGAAGGGATGGAAAGCGTGTGCTGACGTATGCGCATCCGCACGGCTGGAGTCAGTTTCAGGAAGTTTCGCTCGAGGTTGATGTGGCCAGGGAAGAGCGGATTGATTCCGGGGTTTCGGCACTCGCCGTGCGGTTGGAACGGCCGCTGGTACTTGCCGGAGGGCATGGGCAGGGAGAGGCGCTGGAGTTTCGAAATTACTTGTATGTTTGTGAGGAAAACGGTCGTCTCTTGGATGCACGCGGCGTGCAGGCGGAGGCTGTGGCGGGTGTGGACTTACAGGATGTGCATGCGGCTGAGGCGCAGGGTTGGGTTCGGTTGAGCCGGTATTATAAACCCGCTCGTGAGTCGACCTACGCAACGCTGGCATTTCCGATTACGTATGCTGGCACGGCGTTCGGCGTACTGACGTTGGAAGTTGAAAAGGATACCGACTGGCTGTGGTGGACAGGGTTTGGAAGTAAATTTTTTTGGGAGTTAGTGGTTACGGATCTTGCAGCGGCTTTTTATGAGTTGCGCGAGCGTGCATGATGGTGCTTGGACGGCCGTTTCGTATCGCAGGGCTTCAAAACCCGGGGCAGGGCGAGGCTGTAAGTAGTCGAAGTCGAAGCGGCCGGTGGTTGGCCTGTAAAATCAGGAATACTCTGAAGGCTGGTTGAACCGTCCAAAAGTAATCAGAGATTTTCGCTTACGACTCGTTCGAGAACTGGAAGGATCGAGGAAGCATTGCCGCGTACAATGACGTCGCAGATATCGGATAGCGCTGTGAGATCTGTATTGATCTCGATGATTTTTGCTCCATGCGCTCGAGCGATCTCTGGTAGCGAGGCGGCCGGGTACACCAGGCCTGATGTTCCGATAAGCAGGCAGACATCGGCTTGTTGAGCGGCCAGGGTACAGGCTTTCATCGCGTTGGTGGGGAGTTCTTCACCGAAGAGGACGACACCGGGGCGAAGCTGGCCGCCGCAGTTTTGACAGCGCGGCAGTGTGGATAGATCGAGTGTGAGATCATGGAGCACAGTATCGCAATTGTTGCAGCGGACATCGCTGAGAAGACCATGGATATGGTGGATTTCGGGGGCGAGTTTTTCCTTGCGGCAGGCAACTTCCATTAAGTTATCCACGTTTTGTGTGGCGATGGTATAGTGGCCGGTTGCGGTGAGTCGGGCCAGGGCATAGTGTCCGGCGTTCGGACGAACGCTTTGGAGTTGGTTGCGCCGCTCCTGATACCAGGTGAGCATGCCTTCTGGATCGCTTTGCAGGGTATCGATATCGGTGAACGTGGCGATACGTGGATCATTGAACATTCCACCGGCACCGCGGAATGTGGGGATTCCAGATTCAGCAGATAGACCGCTTCCGACGCAGACAAGAACGCGAGGCTTGTTGGCGAGGAGAGTACTGGCTCTTCGGACTGCGTGAAGATTCATAGATGGTTTGCTCCATCGAAGAAGGCGCCGGGCCACGGTGGTCAGTGTGTGTTTGATGATCGTACTCGTGCTTAGGAGTCGGTTGGATCGAACAGCTCTGGGGTTAGTATCAATTCCATCGGAAGGAAATTGGTTTGGCACCGACGGGTCGAAGCGGGGTGCGAGCGGGCATTACGCCGCTGTATTCCATGGTGTGCGCGGAATTGATGACGATGATATTGGTCTGATTTCCGGCGCGTTCGATATTGATCAGAAAGTGGCGTGGCAGGTTGTTTGAGCCCAGTGTGACACGGGAGCTAGAAGCGTTGGCATCGATTCCCAGGACTTTTAACTCCGTGGTCTTGGAGTAGCGCATGACTTCGGTCGCAAGCGAGACGACGGGTTGTTGTGTTTGATAACCGTTGGTGAAGTGTTCCAGGACGGTTTCGTAGGACTCATTCAGGAGATGTTCAAAGTTCAGGCTGCCGTGAGAGTTGCTTGCCGTCGTTATACGTACTGCGGTCCAGGGCAATTGGATCGGGCTGCGTTGAAATTCGCCGGAGTCAATGAGCTGACTGCGGGGAACTTGTTTGGGGCTGTAGGGCGTTTCCTGTGCCGAAGCGGATGCAGCAGGCAAAATGAGCGCAATCAAGAGGATGAACGAAGTGTGAACCAGGCGTCGTGATGGGAAGGTTGTAAGCATGGCAAATGGACTTGTCGTGGAAGTGGAAGATTGCGCCCCTGGCATGACTGGCGAGCAAGGCGGCAGCGAAATTGTGGACGATTGTAGCGTTGGATTGAAAGAATAACACCTGTGAAGTGATCGTGACGCGGGATTTGAAGTGGTTTGCCGGGAAGATTCTGGCGAAAGACTCAGAATCTTCCCGGCAAGGGAGAGGATTATTCGGCGGCCTGTGGGCGGTCGAAACGGGTTTCGCGGCGTTTGAGGCTGGCCTTCGCGGTGGTGGCGATGAGCATGCCGGTTGCGCCGCGGCCGAGGTTGGCGGCGTTGCCTTCGTCGGTATCGATGTGCATTTCGAGTTTGTAGTTCGGGGAAACGCGAACCAGAACGTCACCGAAAATCAGATCGCGGTCGCCGCCGCCGAGGGCTACTTCGACGACGTCACGGTCACGGACGCCGAAGTAGAGTGCGTCTTCGGGTGTCATGTGAATGTGTCGCCAGGCGCAGATTACGCCGTGTGTGAGTTCGAGCTGGCCCTGGGGGCCTTCGAGGGTGAGGCCGGGGGAGTTTTCGATGTCTCCGGATGCGCGAACGGGAGCGTCGATGCCGAGGAAAAATTCGTCGGTACGTGAGATTTCGACCTGGTTCAGGGAGCGGGGCGGCCCCAGGATGCGCACGTTTTGCAAGGTATTGCGAGGACCGATGAGATGGACGGTTTCCTCGGCGGCGTACTGGCCGGGCTGGGAGAGGTCGTTGCGAATGGTGAGCTGGTAGCCGGGGCCAAAAAGTTTGTCGATGGCGTCCTGGCTTAAGTGCACATGGCGTGCGGAGACGGCAACGGGAATGGTGCGTTCGTCGTGATGGATGCGGTCTTGTTGGAGCACTAGCTGCACGGTCTGCTCGGCAATGGCCTGGCTTTCGTCGGTGCAGATGGCGAGCAGGCGGACGCGGCTGTTGCGGGTCGAGAATTCCTGGACGGGATTGGCTTCGGAGAGTCGGATTTCTCGGTTTAAGTCTTCGTCCATGCGAGCGCCCAGGAAGTCAAGGCGTTGTGCGGCTCGGTGGCGAGCCTGGACGCTGTTTTCGCCGATACCGGCGGTGAAGATGATGGCGTCGACGCCGCCCATGACGGCAGCGTAGGCACCGATGTACTTGCGCAGGCGGTGGGCAAAAACCTGGAGTGCCAGGCGGCATTGCTCGTCGCCCTCGGCGGCGCGGCGCTCGATGTCGCGCATGTCGTTGCCGGCGCCGGAAAGGCCGGTCAGGCCGGACTGGCGGTTGAGTAAATTGTCGATGTCATCGACCGACATGTTTTTGCTGCGCATCAGATGGAAGATAATGCCGGGATCGAGATCGCCGGAGCGTGTGCCCATGACGATGCCCTCGAGCGGGGTCATGCCCATGGAGGTTTCTACGGAGCGGCCGTACTCGACGGCGGCGACGCTGGCGCCGTTGCCGAGGTGACAGGTGATCAGGCGCAGGGCTCGGATGTCGGTATCGAGGTATTCGGCGGCGCGTTGGGCGACAAAACTGTGGCTGATGCCGTGAAAGCCAAAGCGTCGCACTTGCGGGTCTCGGGCGATTTCGTAGGGCAGTGCATAGGTGCGTGCGCGGCTGGGTAAGGTAGAGTGAAAGGCTGTGTCGAAAACCGCGATATGGGGGACATCGGGCAGAATGGTGCGTGCTGCGCGGATTCCGGCCAGGTTGAGCGGATTGTGCAGAGGCGCAAGCGGGGTGAGTTCTTCGATGATGCGTTCGACGTTTTCGTCAATGCGAACGGAATGCGTAAACTGGTCGCCGCCGTGAACGACGCGGTGTCCTACGCCGTGAATTTGTTGTCCGGCCGGCAGGTGTTCAAGCAGGCGGGGGAGGGCAAACTCCAGGGTTGCTTGATGGCTTCCATTGGGGCAGGGCACGGCCGGTTCGGCGTTGATCGACATGGAAACTTGCGGGGTTCCGGCACGCTCAATGGACATGCGCGCGATATAGGTCTGGTTGAGCTGGTCGCGTAGATCGACTTTGATGCTCGAGCTGCCGCAGTTAACGATCAGAATGTTCATAGGTTCGTGTCCTTGAGAAAGAAGATTTTGCACAGGTGTGTAAAGAATTAAACAGGGCTGTTTTACTCGTAGAAGGGGGTTGTCGTCCAGTGACAAGCGCGGGGAATAAAGTGCATGGGATCGGTGTGTCGGTGGTGTTGGCGGCTTGCCGCAAAGCGAAAACGGCTTACCATTTCATGACGGAAGCGGTGAACCAGCCCTATGAGATGAACTCGTTGACCGGAGCGGCGTTATCGGGCTGGAGCAGCTTCTTTCAGAATTGTTCATTCGCTCAAATCGGCACCAATGCGGTTGAATCTGGCACACCCTTTTCGATTTTCAGGAAATTTCGGGAAGTTTTAGAAAATGGGCGCGGCCAAAAGGCGATAAGCAGTGCAAAGCCATCGCGAAGTGCCTGGCGCGAGCTGCTCGGAAGCGAAAAATTGCTTTTGAATACGCCAGTTGATGGCTGTGGTGGTCTGCTTTCCGCGTGAGGAACAGATTGCCGGACATACAACGGAGATAATTACATGTATCGAACGCCAGGTAGAAACCAAATAGATCCCGCACAAGGCAAGCTGGCGGTGTTGTTACCCGGAATGGGAGCCGTTGCCACGACATTTATTGCAGGGGTGGAGGCAGTTCGCAAAGGGATAGCGGTTCCGGTGGGAAGTTTAACCCAGTTGGGCATGCTTTCCGGTGAGGAGGGGTCGCCGGGCGGCAACATTCCGATTGGCGAGGCGGTCTCGCTGGCACAGTTGGATGATCTGGTTTTTGGTGGCTGGGATATTGCCGGGGGCGACTGTTACGAGGCGGCTCGCGAGGCGGGGGTATTGCATGCGGCGCATCTGGAAGCGGTCCGTGATTTTTTGACGGGGATTGAACCGATGCCGGCCGTGTTTGATCAGCAGTTTGTGCGTAATTTGCGCGGAACCCGGGTAAAAAGCGGTCCGACGAAGATGGCGCTGGCGGAAATGCTGATCGAGGATATTCAGACGTTTTTGAGCGATAATGGATGCAATCGGGCGGTAGCGGTGTGGTGTGGCTCGACCGAGGTTTATGTGGAGCTGGAGGAAGTTCACCAGACGATTGCGGCCTTTGAGAAGGGCTTGCGTGAGAATCATCCCCGGATCAGTCCGGCAATGATTTATGCGTATGCCCTGGTGCGGGCCGGCGTGCCGTATGCGAACGGAGCGCCGAACCGGGCTGTGGATTGTCCGGCGATCGTGGAGCTGGCCGAGCGCGAGGGCGTGGCGATTGCCGGCAAGGATTTTAAGACCGGACAGACTCTGATGAAAACGATTCTGGCGCCGGGCTTTTCCAAGCGGATGCTGGGCGTTGCGGGGTGGTATTCGACCAACATTCTGGGCAATCGTGACGGTGTGGTGCTCGACGATCCGGGCTCGTTTCGGACCAAGGAGGAAACCAAGCTCTCGGTTTTGGACTCGATTCTGGATCGGGACGATCATCCGGAGCTGTATGCCGACATGGTGCACAAAGTTCGGATTGATTACTACAAGCCGCGCGGTGACGATAAAGAGGGCTGGGATAATATCGATATCTTTGGCTGGCTTGGCTATCCGATGCAGATCAAGGTGAACTTTTTGTGCAAGGACTCGATTCTGGCGGCGCCGCTGGTGCTCGATCTTGCCTTGTTCATGGATCTGGCACAGCGCAGCGGACGTTCGGGCGTGCAGGAATGGCTGTCGTTTTATTTCAAATGTCCGCAGGCCGGTGATTTGCAGCATGTGGAGCATGATATTTTTGTGCAACATCGCATGCTTGAGCAGACCTTGCGTGAGTTTGCTGCGATGAATGCGGCTGATGCGCTGGCAAATATTCACAGTCTGAACGGCTGATCGTGATGGCGCCGCCCGGAAACCAGGCACGACGGGGGGATGGGACGGCCGGATCGCGGCGCGGGTGGTGTCTGCGTGGCATGACTTTCAGCCATGGTTGGCGTGTGTTGCATCGGGGCAGCGGTCAGGAATTTAGATGCGGAAGAGGGATGGTCTTATGATGGAACCATCACTTATAGCAGGGCTTGTGCCGGGGCTGGTTTTGTTGTCGGGAGTGCTTCTGGCGCTGGGGTATTTTGCCTGGCGTGTGTTTCCGACATTGGCGCCGGCGAGTGGTCCCAGACGTTATGGCGGTTCGTTGTTGGTGCCGCTGTTGCTGGTGGATTTTTTTTACTGGCTGCTGGATCCGGTGGTTGCTTTTTTGAGTCGTCGGGGGGTGACGCCAAATCATGTAACCTATGGCTCGCTGGTGCTGTCGGTGGCGTGTGCGGTCAGCTTTGGGACGGGACATTTTATGATCGGGGCCTGGGTGTTCGGGCTGGCTGCGGGCTGTGATGCGCTGGATGGATTACTGGCCAGGCATAGCGGACAGACGTCGGAGTCGGGGGCTTTCATCGACTCGTTTGTCGACCGATTGAGTGAGGGTGTGGTGTATCTGGGGCTGGCGTACTGGGGACAGGGAGGCTGGCTGACCTGGACGGCCGTGCTGGCAATTCTGGGTTCGTATTCGGTGAGTTATGCGCGTGCAAGAGGGGAGGCGCTGGGCGTTGTGTGCAAAGGTGGCTTGATGCAGCGTCCGGAGCGGATGGTGGTTTTATTTATCACGACGCTGGGAGCGCCGTATTTTGCTTTTTATCTGGAGGGCACGAGTGGGCGGCCGATCTATCACCTGGCGATTGCCGGGACGGGATTGATCGCAGTGACTGCGTTGTTTACGGCAGTTAGCCGGGCGCGCTGGATTGTGACAGCATTGCGCGACAAGGAGTTGGTTCAGGAGGAGAAGAAAGCCCGAGCCGATTTCTCGGTTGCGAAGAAATTCGAATCCCGGCGCGTTTGATCCTCTGCATGCAGAGCTCTTCATGCGTATTTTGCCGGGATGGCGAACGTGCGCCGTGAGGAGATCTGTTTCCTTATCTTCTGTGGATGGCTTCCGCATGATGTTCAAGCCTAAAAGGCATCTGATCGACCTTTGCACAACGGCGATGGCCAGTCTGGTGGCAACCGGTGTCGATGGACTTTTGTACGCAGTTTTATTGAGCTGGACGATTGGCTGGGGAACGTACCGGATTGGTATTACGGCAGCACTGGCTGCGTTTGTGGGCGGGATGACACATTTTGTGTTGTGCCGTACCTGGGTTTTTCAGCGTTACGAGAAACCGCTGTTGAGTGCTCTGCTCGCGTATATGGTGATGTGCGGCGGAGCTGCTCTGGTGCATGGATTGTTGACGCATGCGCTGGCATTGCATGTGGCGATTTCCTCGGCCTGGCTCGTCTCCAAACTCCTGGTCTTTTTGATGTGGACGTATCCGATGAGCCGGTTTGTGGTTTTTGGCCAGCTTCGAGAAGAAATGAACTGAGTAAAGCCGGGTACCACTAAGGCTGCGTTTGCGAGGTCGCCATGCACGTGATTCCTGCTGTCATGCGGTTGTACCAGCGCAGATTGTGGATCGTACTGGCCGGTCTGGTGGTCATGACGGTCGGGGCTGTAATGCTTGCGCGTACGCTGACTCTGGATGCGGATTTGTCGCAGCTTTTGCCTCAGAGCGCATCGAGTGTGAAGGGATTAAGCCGCCTGGAGGAGCAGTATGGCGGTACTATCGGGCGTCTGACGATCGTGCTGCAAAGCCCGGATCGTGAGGCCAATCGCCGGGCGGCAGCGCAACTTTCGGTGGAGCTTGCCAAGATCGATGGCGTGGGGCGCGTGGAGACGACACGACCGTTTGATTTTTTCTTCGAGCACCGGCTGTTGTACGTCGATTTTCCAGATCTGCAGGAGGCAGCGCAGCGGATTCGGCGCCGGCTCGAATGGGAGCGCTCACGTGCTAATCCGTTGTTTGCGGATCTGGGAGCGTCACGTGCTCCGGAGGTCGATCTTTCCGATATCGAAGAGCGCTATCAGTCGCTGAATCAGGGGAAATACTATGAGGCGGAAAACGGAAGAACGCTTGTGTTTTTTGTCTATCCGGAGTTTTCCGCGGCAGATCTGGGACGCTCGATTGCGCTGATTCAACAGGTCCGTGAAGTAGCAACAGCCGGTCTTGCCGAGGATTTTCCGCAGGTGAGCTATTCACTGACCGGGCGTTATATGAAGCGCGTCGAGCAGGAAGAGATTTTGTCGCAAGACTTGCAAACGGCGACAAGCGTGGCGCTATTTTTGCTGTTTCTATTTGCAGTGCTGTACTTGCGCAGCGTGCGGGCAACCGTGCTGGTTTTGGTTCCGTTGAGTGTGGGCACACTCTGGGGCTTTGCGTGGGCAGCGCTGGTTTTTGGAAATCTGAACATTTTGACGACGTTTCTGGGCGCGATTTTACTCGGGCTGGGGGTCGATTACGGGATTCATCTGGTTTCTCGTTATTATGAGGCGCGCAGCGAGCAGAAGCGGGTTGAACAGGCGTTGATGATTGCGCTTAGCACTTCGGGCCGGGCGAGTATGTATGCAGGGCTGACGACGATGGCGGCGCTGGGAAGCCTGGCGCTGTCGAGCTTTCGTGCGTTTTATGAGTTTGGAGTCATCGCGTTGGGCGGCATGTTGCTGATTTTGTTGTCGTATGCAACCGTTTTGCCGGTGATAATTCTGGCGTATGCACGGCTTTTTCCGAAAACGGACAGCGCGCCGCTGGGCCGCGTGCCCCTTGCTGTGGTAGCTGCCGATGAGTTTGCGCCGGCGTTAACACTGGGGATGAACCCTTCCAGGCGCCGCTTGCGCAGGATGCGGGCCATTTATGCAGCGACGGCAAGTAGCCTTGTCGTGATTGTTTTGCTGTCTTGTATCGGTCTCTCACGGGTCGAGTTGGAGCGCGATTTTCGTGCGGTGCAGATGACCGATACGCCTACCTGGCGGCTGGATGAGCTGGTCAATGATATTATTGGCCAATCGCAAACGCCGGCCGTTGTGCTGGTGGATTCTGCCGAGCATGCACAAATTGTTGTCGCAGAGCTAAAGCGGCGCCAGGAGCAATGGCCTGCCGGCTATACGATTGAACAGGTCTTGAGCCTGAATGAAATTTTGCCTCGCCAGCAAAACGAAAAAATAGCACTGCTGCGTGATTTGCAGGCCGAACTTGAGGAAATTCCGCAAGAGGAGCGCTCGGAGCAATTGTCGGAGTTTTTGACGGAAGCCGAGCGTGTGCTGGCTGCCGGGCCGGTAACCGTTGCAGCGTTGCCGGAATCATTGCGCATTCCTTTTTCGCGGCGCGATGATCCTGCCCGCGCGGTTGTGCTGGTGTTTGCCGCGCAGCCGGCTGAGAAGGCCGAAGTCATCGAGGATTTTGCGGCCGTGGTACGTAATTTGCCAGGTGCAACAAGTCTGCAGCCTCCGATTGAAGGTGTCAGTGAGGCTTTGTTGCTGGCAGATATCCTGGTTTATGTGCAGAACGACATGTACTGGATGGTCGCTGCGGCGGTGCTGGGGGGATTTTTAATTTCCTGGATTGCATTTGGTTTGCGGCGGCAGCTCTGGGCGTCGCTGGGGATCCTGGCGTTGTCCATTAGCTGCGCGATCGGGTTTGCCGGTTTGTTTGGGATTCCGTTTACGTTTCTGAACCTGATTGTCGTGCCTGTCTGGCTTGGATTGGCGGTCGATGTTTCCTTTTACATGTTTATGCGCAGGGAGGAGACGACAGGCAATCAGGCCAGGCCCATGCTGAGTGTGGCCGGAGCTGTAATAGCCGGTTTTTTAACCAGCATGATCGGTTTTGGAGCGCTGCTTTTTGCCCATCATCAAGGTTTGTTCGGTCTGGGGCTGATTGCGGTTGTAGGACTGGGGATTATCTTGAGTGTAAACCTGTTGGTTCACCTGCTTTTGTGGGTTCGTGAACAACTGGTTGAGTACAACATCAAAAAAGAACGCCCGGTGAAGTCAGAGCAGGATATGCCTTACCTTCCGTTGACAGGCCATGAGTAGAAACTACGCAGTTGTTGGAGGCGCCGGGATTTTATTGGCAGCCTACGCATTCATCAATCCGTTGCGTATCGAACATTTCCTGATGCTCGCCGGGCTGAGTTTTTTGTGGATACTTTCACGGCCCACGCGACAGTTCGTACTGATGTTTTTGCCGCTGTTTTTATTTGTCTGGGTTTACGATTTGTTGCGGGTTTTTGCCTCGCGAGCTGTGCATATCGTGTCGCTTCAGGCTGTTCACCAGGCTGAACTCGCCCTGTTTGGCTGGACACACAATGGTGTGCAGATAAGTCCGGTAGAGTATTTCGAACAGAATCATCATGTCGTATTCGATCTGCTGGGTGCGGCCTGGTATTCTTCGCATATTCTGACGGTTGTTGGATTTACGCTGTTCCTCTGGTGGTCTCAGCAGCGTAGCGAGCAGGCCAAGCACAAGACACACACGGAAGGGGATCTGGCCCGGTTTTTATGGGGTTTTCTCGCAGTCAATATCGTAGGCTTTACGATTCAGGTTTGTTTTCCCGTCGCGCCGCCCTGGTATCTATCGGAGTTTGGTAACGTGATGCCGAGTCCAGGGATGGTTGGAGATCCGGCGGGACTG
The DNA here is from genome assembly GCA_040393065.1 of Lujinxingia vulgaris. Classification (GTDB taxonomy): domain Bacteria; phylum Myxococcota_A; class Bradymonadia; order Bradymonadales; family Bradymonadaceae; genus JACCWM01. The sequence goes on from JBEBUW010000008.1 coordinate 23,244, forward strand.
GCACGGGTCGATGCTCTTTTCGGAAGTAGCTATTTTGCGGGCGTCTATGGCCAGGCAACTTACATTTTCGGGGCGATGCCATCCCTGCATGTGGCCTATCCGGTCTGGATCGCACTCAATACGCAGAGTGTACGAGGGAGAATTCTAGGATGGTCTTATGCAGCACTCATGGCGTTTTTTGCTGTCTATCTAACACATCATTATATTCTTGATTTGCTTGCAGGAGCGGGGATTTCAATACTGATTTATCGACTGCTGAAAACCAGAGCATTAGAAATGCTGCCTTTGCGGATTTATCAGTGGCTGGTTCGTCAGTTCTTAGAGTCAAATCCTGAGCCTGCATTGGAAGGAAGTAGATTGCCGTCCGTGGAATCGGAGATCCTGCATTGAATAAAAGGCCCTGGTCTGCAGCGCCGGTATCGATGTTTTTTGCAACTTCTGGAGGGATTGGCTATGTGCCCGTGGGTTCAGGAACCTGTGGAGCCGCCGTGGCTATTTTGCCTATCGTCTGGGCAAGTCATATGGTTCCGTTCTCCCTGCGCGTAGCGTTTCTGGGAGTCTTGATCCTCGCTTCGATTCTATGGAGTGAACGGGCAGGAAAAGCTCTACAGGAACCAGACAGTTCAAAAATCGTGATCGATGAGGTTGTCGGGATCTGGGTAACGCTTGTGATGTTTGATGCACTTCGCTGGCCGCAATGGCTGGCAGGGTTTGTCGCATTTCGGGTTTTTGATATCTGGAAGCCCTGGCCTGTAGGCTGGCTCGATCGCCATGTGCGGAATGGATCAGGCGTTGTGCTGGATGATGTTGCCGCAGGCCTATGGGCTCTTGTGTTCGTATGGGGACTTTCGCGCTTTGTTTTGTAGTTGAGCGAGCGTGGAGATGAGGTTTTGAAGAGGGACATAGCTGCCCTGTGTCACGGCAAAAGTTCTCTTCTTCGCCGCCTGCTGCCGTCCCCCCTTTGCCTCCTCCTGACCACTGCTATCTCTAACTTCTACTGTCTGTTTGCAGACTCGTCCCTATGGTGTTCGCGTAAGGCTGAGCACCGTGACCTTATGTGGTTTGGGACGCACGGAGTGTTTGCGTGCTCTTGACATAGCTCCTTGTCGTATGCAATCGATGCTGGTTTATTGCTGAACTAAATTGGGTAGACTTGAGAGAAAGTGATGAAGATGCAGAATCTAGGGAAAAGAGTTGGTTGGAATGTAAAGCACGATGGGATTTTGGCACGCTGGCTATTTTTGATTCTCGTATCCGCTGCTCTGGGGTTGGCAGGTTGCTCTTCGGATAGCGTGTCGTCAAAGAATAATAATTCTATTGATATCGAGCCTGATGTTGCTGTGGCAGCAGATACATCGAGTGAGAATGATGTCAAAATAGAGGACGCAGACTCTTCCCAGAGTGATGTGTCGGCTGAAGATACGTCACAAGAAGAGGATGTGTCTCAGGACGAGGATACGTCTTCCGATGCGGATACGGCGCCGGAGGAAGATGTCCTGTCGGAAGAAGATACGTCCTCGGAAGAAGATACAGGCGAGTCTGAGGATGTTGAGGAGGGGGATGTTCAGGATGAAGAGGATGAGGACACGGGAGATTCTGAAGATACCGGTCCGGCTGAAGAAGATCCGTATGAGGATCGTCCGATGGGGAAATGTATAACAAACCTGGATTGTCCGATCATGGCTCAGGGGTACAGAGAATGTGGACGGTCCGTACCGGGTGGGGTGTGTCGAGGATGTGGTGAGGGTGAATGCGGTATTATGGCGGCCTGTATGTTTGGAACATGTCAGGACGTCTGCGATACGAAGGAAGACTGTGCGCCAGGATTGACGTGTTCCTCGCAAGGGGTATGCGCGATTGAGCGCTGTGAGAACAATGTTTGCCCGACGCCGTTGTTTGGCTGTTCCGCGACCGGATTCTGTGAGCGAATTGCTTGTGCAGATCAGAGCGATTGTCCGGAGCTGACGACGTGTACGGATGGTCTTTGTATTGAGAATCGTCAGCTCGCGAATCCTTAAGTCGTACTAGAACGAAGAGCCGGGCTGTTTGAGAAATTCGATCTCCTCGGGCGTGGATTCACGTCCGAGGATTTCATTTCGGTGAGGAAATCTACCGAAGCGATCGATGATGACTTTATGGCGGACTGCAAAGTCGTAGGTGACTTCAAAGAAGTCGTGATCCGTCTCGGGGACTTCGTTTCTGAGTTTGTCAAATAGCGCGACGCATTGTTCCTGAAGAGCCTGATCTTCGGCATGTTCGAGTGGTAAGTAGACAAAAATACGTTCGACCGGACTGAGTTTTTGATCGTGACCGCTGGCAATCATGTCCAGAGCGTATTGAAGGGCCAGTGGGTCGGAAGCAAAAGCATCGGGGGTGCCGCGGTAAATGTTGCGGGTGAATTGATCGAGCAGGATGATCAATGCCAGAGAACCGTGTGGCGTGCTGCGCAGTGCTTCGTATTCTCCAGCGCTGGCACGGGCAACGTCATTGCCAAATCGTTCTCGAATTTCGTTGTCTGTTTGTTCTGATGCCGTAAACCAGAGATCTGTTTTTTGTTTGGCAAATGGATCTGTGGAGAGATCTCCAAACCAATAGTTTAAAACACGGGCGGTGATATCCTGAGAATTCATGGCTGTCCTTTACAAGAGAGTTCTGGTTGTCCGGCGCTTGGAATGGTATTTATGCGTTCAACCGCCTTGTTTTATGGTGGAGAAAGGTATCCTGGATGAGAAAAAAAATATTGTAAATTTGGGTCATCCATGGAGAGTGCAAGTATCATGAATAGCATACGAACAAGGAGTTCATTGTGAAAGTAACGAATCGTTTGACTGTATTGATTGCAGGTGGGCTGTTGGCTGCTGGTTGCAGCACGAGTACGCCAGCGGAGTCTGCGCAAGACTCAGCACCGGTTGAACAGCAGAGCGCGGTGCAGGAAGAAGTTGCCGAGGTTGCTTCGGACGAAGATACGACCCGTGCAAAGCTTGAACAGGCTGTAGCCGGTGAGCATCGCAGTGAGGAGAATCGAGCGCGCGATGCGTATCGTCATCCCGTGGAAACGCTGTTGTTTTTTGGGCTTGAGCCTTCGATGACTGTCGTCGAGTTGTCGCCGGGTGCGGGCTGGTACACGGAGATTCTTGCGCCGGTGCTTCGTGAACAGGGAAAACTGGTCATTGGCAATGCCGTGCCGACGTCACCGGATAGTTATGTGAGTCGTCTGGTGGCTGCGCTTCAGGCATCGTTTGAAGCACATCCTGAAGTTTTCGATCAGGTTGAGGTCGGAAAGTTTTCTCTGCCGGAGCATGTCGAGCTGGGCGAGGCGAATTCTGCGGATCTGGTAGTAAGCTTCCGCAGTGTGCACGGCTGGGTGAATAATGGAATTGCTGAGCAGGCATTCGGTGCTGTGTATGAAGTTCTGAAGCCGGGCGGTACGTTTGGCCTGGTCGCGCATCGTGCGGCGGAAGGCGCCGATCCGGTAGAAAGTGCAAAGGCTGGATATTTGCCCGAAGCCTATGTGATTGAGCTTGCGGAGGCAGCAGGTTTTGAGCTGGTGGCTCGCTCGGATATCAACGCGAATCCAAAGGATACGCGTGATCACGAACATGGAGTCTGGAGTTTGCTGCCTTCGTTGCGCGGCGGTGATACGGACCGTGAGAAGTTCGTTGAAATCGGAGAGAGTGATCGGATGACGCTTACATTCAGAAAACCGGTTGCGGAATAAGCGTTATTTCGATCTCACGGCATGGACAGTCGCCCCGCCTCGCGAATTTGGATACAGCGTTAGTGTCAGAATTTCGTTGTCGCGGGCGAACTGTTCGACGGTCGCATCGTCTCCCGGGAATTCTACAAGTTCGCGTGTGTCTTCCAGAACGCGGCCTGCTTCGGTGGGTTGCCAGCCACGGCTGGTGAGGGCTTGCATGTAGAAGTCGTGTATTTCTTCGACGCTTCGAGAGCCGACGTAAATGTTGTTTTTGAAGGTTGATTTCGGGTCGAGATCGGTAAAGCTGTTGATGCGTGTGCAGCCCGGGCAGGCGGGAACGTCCAGGTCGACGCTCTGTCCTTCGCGGTCGTTGCCGGGGATCATTTTGGCGTAGTCAAATTTGTCGTCGCTCCAGGTCGCGGTGATCGTGGCAAAGCGAGCGTTGGGTTCGCGGTCGATTTGAATGTGCCGATGGCCGCGGAAGATCTGGTGGGGATCTTTTTCGGAGAAAAAGAGTTTTTTCAGGCCTTCTTTATCTTTCGCGTTGGCCTGGTTCAGCATGCCGCCCATAACGATACTGTTCGGGGAAATCGAGAGGGGGACGATTCCGCCGGTGAGCGATGCGATGGTCATTTCATCGGATTTTTGTAGGGTATAGAATGGGCGTTTGTTGAGTCCCTGATTGGTAAATTCGTTCTGGTACTCGCGCATGATTTCTATGGGCTCTCGGTCGCTGAAGTTTACCGAGAAATACACGGTGTTGCCGTTGAGATCGAAGGTCTGGGGCTCGTCGTGGCCGAGGCGTTCCAGGGCTTCGCCAAACATGGCTGCATTGGAGCGGGGTGCGCTTGTAAACCAGGTAATATCAGCGTGGGATGATGAAATTTCGCCATCAAAATTGAATACGCCGACTGCCCATGCGATGGCAGCGATACTCCCCGCACAAAGCGTGACTTTGGTTCCAACGAGTAGGGATGTCTTCCATGGATTCGATTTCATCAGTTATACCAGAGTTATGAGAAACATGCTGATAGACACACATTCAGTCCGGGTATTCTATACATTTTGAATAAGGCCGGCAATGGAAGTGCCGGAAATGAATTCGAGTTGAGCTGATTAAGGAGCGAAATGATGCGTGCGTGGCAGATTACGGGTGGTTTTGGAATCGAGAACTTGCGGTGTGTTGAGCAGGTGCGTCCGGCGGTTGTGGGGCCGGGGCAGGTTTTGATCCGGTTGTTGGCTGTATCGCTGAATTATCGCGACTATTTGATGGTGCAGGGGTTGTATAATCCGCGGCAGCCGTTGCCGCTGGTGCCGTGTTCGGACGGGGTGGCGGAGGTCGTAGAGGTTGGCGAAGGCGTTTCACGGGTTGCGGTGGGTGAGCGGGTTTTGCCGATTTTTGCGCAGGGGTGGTTTGAGGGTGGAGCGACCCGGGAGAAGTTGCGGACGACGTTGGGTGGGCCGCTGCCGGGAACGTTGCAGGAGTATATGGTGGTCGATGAAAATGCGCTGGTGCATGCGCCGGCGTATTTGAGTGATGAAGGTGCGGCCAGTCTGGTGTGTGCGGGCGTAACGGCCTGGCATGCGCTGGTGGCGGAGGGCGGAATTACGGCGGGGCAAAGGGTTCTGGTTCTGGGAACGGGCGGCGTGGCGATGTTTGCCGTGCAGATTGCGAAGATTCTGGGGGCGGAAGTGATTGTGACGTCGAGCAGTGATGAGAAATTGGAGCGGGCCAGGGCGCTGGGTGCGCAGCACGGAATCAATTATCGAACAACGCCGAACTGGGGCGCGGCGGTGAAGGAGCTGACGGACGGTGTGGGTGTCGATCTGGTGGTGGAACTTGGCGGCGCCGGGACGCTTGAACAGTCGCTGCGGGCAGTGCGCGTGGGCGGCCAGATCAGCCTGATCGGTGTGCTGGCGGGCGGCGCGCAGCAGCTTAATATTGTTTCGATTTTGATGCAGAATATTCGTGTGCAGGGGATTTTGGTGGGCAGTCGCGCGATGTTTGAGGCGATGAATCAGGCGTTCACATTGCATGCATGTCAGCCGGTGATCGACCGTGTGTTTGATTTTGAGGAGGCGCCCGAGGCGTTTCGTTATCTGGCCACGGGCCAGCATTTTGGAAAGGTCTGTATTCGGGTTTCTCGTTAGGAATTGCTGGATTTTATGAAGAAGGAGATGGGATGAATTATCGGTTTATGGGATCGACCGGCGTGCGGGTTTCGCAGCTTTGTCTGGGGACGATGACGTTTGGGACGCTGGCGGATGAGGCGATGTCGGCGCAGATGTTTCATCGGGCGCGTGAGGCGGGCGTCAATATGTTTGATTGCGCCGACGTGTACGCGGGCGGGCGTTCGGAGCAGATTCTGGGGAAATTGATCGCTTCGTGTCGTGATGAAGTGGTGATTGCGACGAAGGCGTATTTTCCGACCGGGCAAGATCCGAATGCGCGTGGTTCGTCTCGGTATCATCTGGTGAACGCGGTAGAGGCGAGTCTGAAGCGGCTGAATACGGACCGGATCGATGTGTTTTATCTGCATCGTTTTGATGATTTTACGGCGATCGAGGACACGTTGCGGGTACTGGATGATCTGGTGCGTGCGGGCAAGATTTTGTATCCGGCTGCGAGTAATTTTGCGGCCTGGCAGGTGGCGCGGGCGCTGGGCAAAAGTGAGGCGCGTGGGTGGGTTCCGTTTGCGTGCATTCAGCCGATGTACAATCTGGTGAAGCGCCAGGCCGAGGTGGAGCTATTGCCGATGGCTCAGGCTGAAAACCTGGGGGTTTTTCCGTACAGTCCGCTTGCGGGCGGGCTTTTGACGGGAAAATACGTTGGGGGAAAACCGACAGAGGGCAGGTTGGTGGAAAATCCGATGTATCAGGTTCGTTATGGGGAGGCGTATTACGGCGAAGTCGCCAAGAAGTTTGTGGAATTTGCCTGTGAGCGCGGATTGGATCCGATTGCGCTGGCGATTGCCTGGGTGGGCGCGCATCCGGCGGTGACGGCGCCGATTATCGGGGCAAGAAATGTGGAGCAGCTTGCGTCATCGTTGGCGGCGGCTGAGATTGTGGTGGATGCGGAATTGCGGGCTGAAATCGATGCACTTTCGGTGACGCCGCCGCCGGCAACGGATCGTAATGAAGAGGCGTCGGCGCATAACTATGGTTCGCGGTAAATTGGAGCGATTTTAGAGAGTTTTCAAAATAAAAAAGCCCGGTAGCGTCTGGCTACCGGGCTTTTTGTTTCCAGGAAATGCCGGGATTAACCGAGCAGATCTTCGACGACAGCGCGCTCTTCGAGGAGCTGTTTTTTGGTGATTTCGAGTTTTTCACGCGAGAAGTCGTTGAGTTCGATGCCTTCGACGATTTCGTAGTTTCCTTTGCCGTCGCAGCGGACAGGGAAGGAGTAGATCAGGCCTTCTTCGATGCCGTAGGCGCCGTTGCTGGGGACGGCCATCGATACGAAATCGTTGGAGGGCGTGACCTGGAACATGTCGTGGACGTGGTCGATGGCGGCGGCAGCGGCGCTGGCGGCCGAGGAGGAACCACGGGCGGCGATGATTTCGGCGCCGCGTTTCTGGACGGTCGAAATGAAGTCGCCTTCAAGCCATGCGCGGTCGCTGATGACGTCGGTAACCGGTTTGCCGTCGATCTTGGCGTTGAAGAAGTCCGGGTACATGGTGTCGGAGTGGTTGCCCCAGATTCCAACGTTGGTGATGCTTTTTACGCTGACACCGGCGCGTGCGGCGAGCTGGTGTTTGGCGCGGTTTTCGTCGAGACGGGTCATGGCGGTGAAACGCTCGCGGGGAACGTCGGGCGCGTTGTACATCGCGATGAGCGCGTTGGTGTTGCAGGGGTTTCCGACGACGCAAACGCGGATGTCGTCGGCGGCATTGTCGTTGATCGCTTTGCCCTGGCCGGTGAAAATGGGGCCGTTGGCTTTGATCAAATCGGCGCGCTGCATGCCGGGACCGCGCGGGCGTCCGCCGACGAGCAGGGCGATGTTGGCGCCTGCGAAGCCGACGTTGGCGTCATCGGTCATGATGATGTCTTCGAGCAGCGGGAATGCGCAGTCGTTGAGTTCCATCACAACGCCTTCGAGGGCTTTCATGGCCGGCGTGATTTCGAGAAGCTGCAAAATAACGGGAGTGTCCTTGCCAAACAGTGCGCCAGAGGCGATGCGAAACAAAAGCGAGTAACCAATTGCGCCGGCAGCGCCGGTAATCGCAACGCGAACAGGTTGTGTCATTATCAGGGCTCCATACATGAAAAAAAAGTGGACGATTCGAACTGCGAACCGCCCACTTGCTAGTGCGTGGCAATCATGCTGTCAAGAAGCGAGATCCGTGTTAGCGAATGTTCTCTTCATGCATTTCGATCTGGGATTCGGCACGCAGGTTTTCCAGATAACCTTGCAGAGCCTGCTGGATGGTCTGGTTGCGCAGCTCGCGCTCCAGGCGCGGTTGGACTTCGTCAAACTCGAGTACACCGGCAGGTTGTTTTTCGGTGACCTGGATGATGTGCCAGCCGAACTGGGTGCGGACCGGTTCGGAGACTTCGTCTTTGTTCAGGGCAAAAGCGACGTTCTCGAATTCCGGAACCATCTGGCCGCGGGGAAACATGCCTAGTTCGCCGCCCTGGGGTGCGGAAGGGCCTTCGGAGCGTGTGCGGGCGATTTCGACGAAATCAGCGCCGGGTTGTGCGGCTTCTTTGCGGATTTCTTCGGCGCGAACGCGAGCTGCTTCCCAATCGGCTTCGCTGGCGTCAGGTTCGACACGGATCAGGATGTGGCGTGCGCGGATTTGTTCGGGAACCTGGAACATTTCCTGGTTTGCGTCATAAAAGGCGCGTACTTGTTGAGCATCGGGGACTTGCAGGCCGTTGTCGATGAGCAGGCGTTCGATGGCAATGGACTGGCGGATCGAATCGCGCAGTTCCTCCTGGCTGATGCCGAGTTCTTCGACCATGTCTTCCAGAGAGCGGGCCGGTCCGCCCATTTCTTCGGCGGTTTCGCTGATTTCCTGGCGGATTTCATCGAGTTTGCTGTCCACTTCGGCATCGGTCACGGTGATATTGGCTTTGGTAACGGCGCCATCCATCAGTTCCTGGTCGATCAGGCGTTCCACGATTTGCGGAGCGACGTGGGCCAGGAGTTGGGGCGGGAACTGGCCGCTGGCTACGAGACGTTCGATTTCGGTGTTGAAATCTTCGGCGGGAATGTCTTTGCCGTTGACGGTTGCAATCGGGCCGTAGGCATGGGGGACGCCGTTGGCGGCCGGTGTGACCGCGGCGTTGGAGCCTTCTTCGCCGACCTGCTCATCGGTATTGACCGAGCGGTATTGTTTTTGCTCCTGGTTGCTCGCATCCGGAATTTCAGAGTTCGAGCTACATCCCACGGCAGTTGCAGCGGCCACAAGGGAGAGACTCAGTGCAGCCAGGTGTTTTTTTAAGTTCATGAAAATATCTCCGATCAAGTAGGCCGCGAACGACCAGGAAACACAAAAGCGAGGCTAAGAAGTAAGGCCGATAAGCCGGGACCGCGCTTGATGTAGCACAACCGGATCGCCGGTGCGAGTTATTTGTCCGTACGCGATTCTACCTGCATACAAATAGAGATCAGGTCAAATGTAGCGACGTATTCATGAGCAACCAGCCTGAGAAAGACGCCAGCTCAAGAGGAGTGGTGTGAGGAATGGGTGGATTGAGCGTGGGAGGCAGTTTCGGAGGCGTGTGCGGCGGCGTCGAGATCGAGGGTGTAGTTGTCGTGATGTTCCTGGGTGTTTTGAGAGTCCCGGGCCAGGTCTTTATCAAATTCTTGAAAGCGATCGGTGGGTTCGAGCAGATCGGGGAAGATGAATTCGGTGCCGCCGTGCAGGGTGACTTCGCGGTAGACAACGCCCTGTTGTTCGAGTTCGTTCAGTGCGCGGGTGGCCTGGTCGATGGTGAGGGGCGTTTGCATGGCGACGTGGGTGGCAGAGACGCGGCCGTGGCGGATGCGTGCCATTTGAAGGATCAGGTTTTCGGTTCTGTCGTCGAGCGTGGAGGCCGCTGCGGGGCCGGGAGTTTTGATGGCTTTGTACAGAGCGAACATGGCCGGCAGGGAGACAAGGGAAAAGAAGATCAGAAACACGATGTTGGCGCTCATGTCGGGCTGGCCGGTGATGATTTCGTACAGGCTCATGCCGATGCAGGGGAGGCTAAACAGCAGGGCGCTCGCGCTGGTGAGCAAAAGAAATATGCGTGTGGAAGATTTCATGCCGTGCCCAGGACAGATGGTTGTGGGAAAACATCACTGATGATGCCTTCGTTTATACAGGAAAATAGCGGGCCGCGGCGAGTGAGAATGTGGAGTCAGGGGAAGAATGCAGGATTAGCGGAAGAAATCGACGAGTTCGTCGTGGCGTTCATGGGCGTCGCGGTAGCCGAGGTTGAGGAGTTTTCCGGTGTAATGGCCGTCGAAGAGCAGGTAGCTGAGCAGGTCGCTTTCGCGGTAGCCGTCGCCGTCGATCGCATACTGGCTGAAGCGCCGGATGAGGGGAGAGCCCCAGAAGGAATCGGGCTGGTTGGCGGCGACTTCGGCGGCGATGCGGCCCAGATCCTGGCTGGAGCGTAGTAAGAGGTGGTCGACGTAGCGGTAGCCCTGGCCGCGGTGTTTTCGGAGGACTTCGTTGAGTTTCTGGGAAAAGGCGGGATCGTTGTAGGCTTCTTCGCCGTGGCGGAGCAGGGCGTTGATGCGTTTGAGCACGGAGAGGTCGTAGTCGAGCGGGTCGAGCAAGATCGCGTCGAGCAGTTTGCCGAGCATAAAGGTGAGGTTGGGATGGGTGGCGTTTTCCCGGGAGTCGGGCAGTACGGTGTCGGAAGCGATGCTGGAGTCGTTGGGTGTCAGCGAGATCGGCGGCAGTTTTTCGGAGCGGTTTTGTAAGGAAATCACCAGGAGTTTGTCGGCGCCCAGGCGCAGGGCAGGGGCGATGGGTGTGTTCTGTCGGATGCCGCCGTCGCAGTACCAGTGGTTGCCGATTTTGACGGCCGGGAAAACGAGCGGGATCGCGGCGCTGGCCAGGATTTTCTGGGCCGTCATGGGGCCGGAGATGGCGATCCGGCGAAAATCGTGGGTCCAGGGAGGGACAACGCCTTTGCGGGAATCGATGAAGATTGTGGTGCGGCCGGTGACGATATCGGTGGTGGAAACGGAGATGGCGTCGAGCAGGCCGCGTTTGAAATTGCGGGAGATGTTGGCAAACGGGATTTCGTTGCGTACCAGGCTGTCGAAGAACGAGGTGCGGAGCAGGCCGCCTTCGCGGCTGTCCTGGCGGGAGGGGGCGATGATCTGGGCAAAAGGTGAGGGCAGGGCACGGGCGATTTTGTTGCGATCTTGATCTTCACCCAGTGCTTTGCGCAGGGTTCGCCAGACGTCGCTGTAGGAAATGCTGACGACTTTGGAGAAGCGCAGGGTTCGCCACAGATACCAGAGTCGTTGGGCGCTGCGTTCCGGGTGATCGATGGTGGCGGCCAGCCAGGCGGCGTTGAGGGCACCGACGCTGGTTCCGCTGATGGTGGAAAAACGAACGGGGCGGCCAAGTGCGCGCGGGATGTTCTCGAGAATGTAACGTAAAACTCCGGCTTCGTAGGCGCCGCGTGCGCCGCCGCCGGATAAAACCAGGGCAATCTTGGGAGGTGCAGACATCAGGGGACTCCATTACAACATTGCAAAGACCCGGGTTAAATTTCTTCTTGAAGCTGGGCCAGAAAGGCTTGCATGAAGGCCGTTCTGTGCTCGGCCAGCCTGGCTCCCTCCCGGGTGTAGAAGCGATCTTTTAAGAGGAGGAGTTTTTTGTAGAAATGATCGACGATAAAGCGTTGATCGTCAGGTTCGCGCTCCACGCAGAAGGGATCGACGGGAGAGAAGGTGGCCTGTCCGAGGCTTCCGCCGCATTCAAAGGTTCGTGCGATGCCGATGGCGCCGAGAGCGTCCAGGTTGTCGGCGTCGGAGACGATTTTGGCTTCCAGACTCCGGGGGATGAATCCGGCCGAAAAGGAATGGCAGCGAATGGCCTCGTAAACGCGTTCGATTCTTTCGGGTTCAAGCTGGCCCTGTAGCCAGGCGGCGGCTTTTTCGGCGGCCAGGGTGGAGGCCATTTTGCGCTCGGGATGATTTTTGGCGAGGTTGACGATGTCGTGCAGCAGGGCGGCCAGGTCGATGACTAAGAGATCGCCGCCTTCTACCCGGGCGATATTGCGGGCATGCATGCGCACGCGCTCAATATGCATGGGGTCATGGCCGCCGGTGATGGCCATTTCCTGGCGCATAAATAGGGCGGCTCGTTGTGTGAGAGTGTTCATGAGCAGTCCGGGAACTTCGCGGTTTGCGGCAATGGTTGCGGTTTACCAAAAGAACAATAGTTGTTACAAACGTATGGACCTGGTCCTAAGCACACAGGCATTCCCCCGGACAATTCGTACACCGGATAGACGATGTTGCAACGTCCTATTTACGCCTACCATGAGCCGTCCAATACGTTCGCATTAGCGGGCGGATCGCGCACGATCTACCTCTGGAAGCTGGAGGATAGCGCAGATGTGGCAGGGCGCGAAGAAATTCGCCGTCCGCAGGCCGGTCGTTCGCCGGCAGCGACCTTACGGCTGCATAGTGAAAGTTTGCGGGGTTTGTTTTTTCAGGATGCAACGACGCTGATCGGGGTACATTCCTCGGGCAATGTTGCGGCCTGGCGGGTGGACTGGGATCGCGGCGTATTTTTAGACGAACCGGTCTGGTTGCTGGATTTGCAGACGACGGTGACGGCTTTTGCCGCGCGCGCCTGGCAGGAGGGCGTGCCGTGGCGGATCGCGGTTGGAGGGGATCGGGGCCGGGTCTTTGTGCTGGATCAGCCTTTGCAACCCGACGTGGACAACACCCCTGCGCCAGCCAACTCGCCTGTTGTCTCGCTGGGACATGTGCACACCGAGGCGGTGATTTCGTTTGCCTTTGATGGAGATCGGATCGCTTCCGGCGCGCGGGATCGGATGGTGCATCTGTGGGTGATGCCGACCGGAGCTCTGGCCGGGGAGTTTGGTGCGATCGGGTCGGGTGCGCAGCCAGAGGACGAGGAAACGCCGAGTGTGGCGACGAAAAGTCTGACGCATGTGCAGGCGCTGGGCGGTTGTCAGGGATGGCCGCTGGCGCTGGGGTTTTCGCAAAACGGGCAAAAGCTCGCTGCCGGGTGCATGGATAACGGCCTGTACTGCTGGAAGGTCGACGGAGTGTTTCTGGATACGCCGCCGCAGCATCTGGCGAGTTTTGTGCATGATGGCTGGGTGAGCGATGTGGCGTTTTCGCCGGATGATTTGGTGCTGGCGACGGCGTGCTGGGATCATTCGGTGGGTTTGTTCGACGCCGAAAGTTTGATGGTGCGACATCATTTTCATCAGCATCGCGATTATGCGGTGAAGGTGTTGTTTGTGCCGGACACCGATGTGTTGTTGTCGGCCAGTTACGACCAGACGATTGCGGTGTGGGACTGGAAGAAGATGCGGCCGCTGGATGTGCTGGTCGGGCATCGCGACTGGGTGGGGGACCTGGTGCTTTTGCGCGATGGCCTTGTGGCGGGCGTGACCAGTGATCACAGCGTGTGCGTGTGGTCGACGCGGGACTGGCGTCTGGTGGAAATGCTCGGGCCGAGTCTGTACGGCGACTTTGCGCCGGTCGAATCCGTCGATCTCAGTGAATTCGTCGCCCTGACCCCCAACTCGCCAGATTCGCTTGCGCGCGAGGAGGAAGTTCCGGCGGAATCTATGGCGTCGTATGCGACGTTTTTGCCGGAAACCGTGCCGGTATTTGAAGAAGAGGGCGCCGCGCTGGTGGAGGAAATCGTGGCCGAGGCGGTGGGCCCGAAGACGGTGGAAGTCGCTTCGGCATCGCAGGTTCAGGCCGGTGAAAATCCCCTGGTGGTGGATGTGATCGATCTGATCCTCGATGCGTTTTCTGAATCCGAAGAATCGGAGCCGTTGTTTCTCGGGCCGGTGTCTTCTCCGCTGTTTGCGGATTCGTCCTCGGATCGGTTGCGGGTGGCGATCGATGAGAAGGAGCCGGCCGGCGCGCTGACGGAGGAGAAATTTCAGTCGATTTTCGAAGCGATTGCGAACGAAGACGCATACCTGATCAAACCCGAGCACAGGGAGATGGCGCGTGCGGCGGCGGAATCGATGCGTGAGTCTTCGCAAACGCGTGCGGTGGCAGCGGTGCCGGAGGGGATTGTGATGCGCGGTGAGGCAAAACCCTCGGAGGTTTCGGGTTTGTTTGGCTTGCCGGGTGTCTTGACACAAAATCCGTTCGAGAACATCGCGCCGACGCGGCTGGCGGCCGGTTTGAGTGCGGAGCGCAGCCAGGCAAAGGCGGAGGAAAGCCTTACGCGGGAACTGTACGAACATCATCTGGATGAAGATCTGAGTGTGCCGGAGCTGGATTCTTCGGCAAGTCTGGCTTCGTCCTCGCAGATTCTGGTGGTGGAGGCCGAGCTGGAAGACATTCTGGGCGACGTGACCTGGAATGTGCCGGGGATGGGCATCGTGAAGCGTCGTCCGCAGGCGGAAGACGCGGAATATCAGCCATTTTTGCAGATTCGGACGCCGCATCGGGCCGGGGTGCGGGTCGGACTGTCGACGGCTGGCGAGAAGCTGCTCAGTGGAGGTGCGGGGCCGGAGGTGTGTGTCTGGCACAGCCGCGGGCAGCTCGAGTATCGCTTTTCATTGCCTTCCGAAGCCGGTGTGGGAAGCGTGGAGTTTCTGGCGGGCGGAACGATTGCCTGCGTGATGGGAACGGATCACAACGTGCATCTGTGGCTGTTGCCGCGCACGATGCTGGGGCGTCCGGGTCGTGCGTTGCATGCGGTGTTGAGCGGGCATCGCGGCGCTCTGACAAGCGCGGCGGTTCATACGGGCGGCCGTCTTTTGTTGACCGGCAGCCAGGATATGAGTGCGCGGCTGTGGTGCTTGAAAACCGGCACGTGTCTGGCGGTGTTGCGTGGGCACACGGGCGCGGTGACAGGGGTGGCGTTTGGGTCGCATGGTCCGGTGACGATTGGCAGCGATGGACGCGTGAATCTCTGGGACATGCACGGAACGCAGATCGATCAGCTGGATCTGGCGGTGCCGCTGCTGGGGCTGGCGAGTCTGGGTGGTGAGCTTTGCTGGGCGGCGGCCAGTGGCGCGGTGTACCGGATGCGCGAGGGCAGTACGCGGCCGATGTGCTTGACCGGGCATTACGGGCAGGCACGCAGCGTGGCGTTTGGCGCGGATGGGTCGCTTGTGACGGCCGGCGAGGATGGCAAGGTTTTTGTGTACGGCGCCGGAGATGAGACGCCGCGACAGGAAATTGCGCTGCCGGATTCCATTGGTGAAGTGCGCCTGTCTGATAGCCTGCTCGTGGCTGCCTGCGAAGGCGGAACGGTGTATTTATTTCGCCGCGGTTTTAAGTAAAAACTGCTCATATTTCTTTTCTGAACTGTAAATTTCGAGTCATCTTATGCATCGAATTTCTTTGTTTTCCGGGGTGCTATGCGCGCTCTGTGCGGTTTTTTCTGTGGTGTTCGGGTGGTCTTTTGAAGTTGCGCAGGCCAGTGCGCATCAAACGGCGTCGAGTACGTTGATGGTGCATGTGAAGCCGGAAACACGTGAGGTGGACCAGTTTATCTCGGTGGCCTCGCGTGATCTGGCGCATCATCTGGGGATGATCGAAGAAAACGATACACCGGAAATCGAGCAGCTTCGAGGGGCCCAAGATAAGCTCGTGGCGGCGCTCAGTGCGGAATTGACGGTGCGCAACAACGGGGCTGTGTGCGAGCCGGTGGAAGAAAAGCTGGTGATGCTGGAAACGCTGGCGGAACGGGTCAGCTTCCTGAAAACAGTGCGCTGTGCAGAAAATCTGGGCGAATTGGTCTTTGAGAACCGGGTGATGCTGACAAGCGTGGGCGGGTATCGGCACTTCGGGCGGATTCAGCTCGGGGAGGAAGTGTTTACGACGGTTTTTGATACGAAGTTTCCGACGTACACGATGCAGGTTCACGGGGGCGGAGCGGCTGGCGCAGAGGCCGCAAGCGCAGGCGCAGACAGTGCCGGGACCGCAGCGAGTGTGAGCGCGTGGGATGTGTTCGTGCGGTATCTCTGGCAGGGATTGCTGCATATTTTGATCGGCCTGGATCACGTGTTGTTCGTGATCTGTTTGTTGTTCGCAGCGACGAATTTTAAGCGGCTTTTGCTGGTGGTGACTGCGTTTACGGTGGGGCATTCGATTACGTTGACGATCAGCGCGCTGGACTGGTTTACGCTGCCGGACACGGTGATCGAGCCGTTGATCGCGTTGTCGATCGCGTATGTTGCGGTGGAAATTTTGTATCGTCGCGGCAAGGACGTTCCGTATTTGTATCTGACGACGTTGTTTTTCGGGCTGATCCACGGCTTTGGTTTCTCGTATGTGTTGCGCGACGAAGTCGGATTGCCGACGCAGGCACTGTTGCCGGCGTTGTTTTCGTTCAATGCCGGGGTGGAAATCGGTCAGGTTGCGATCGTGGCGGTGTGCTTCCCGTTGCTGGGGCTGGTGCGTGGCCGGTCGTGGTATCCGCAGTTGGTGCGCGTGGTGAGTGCATTGATTCTGGTATTGTCGGTGTACTGGCTGGTGACGCGCATTTTCGGGTAGGCGGCGGTCCTAAATCGACGATCGCTTTGCCGTACTTCTCGATTTATGATTCGCCGCTGGCGTTGGGTTTGGGTCGGGGAAAAATATGGGGTGGTTTGCGGTGTCGTGACCCACGGTTTCACCGTGGGCTAGCACGGACGCTGGCGTTGGGTTTGGGTCGGGGAAAAATATGGGGTGGTTTGCGGTGTCGTGACCCACGGTTTCACCGTGGGCTAGCACGGACGCTGCGCTCCGCACGGGTTTCACCCGGCTCCGCGGGTGCAAGGGAGGTGTTGGGATGGGGGGATGGAATGCAGAACAGGTGCACATCACCGGTGTGGTGGAGTTCTGGAATGCAGAACAGGTGCAGTTCGGTGGTGTGATGGAGTTCTGGAAATCAGAATGGGTGCAGTTCGGTGAAGTGATGGAGTTCTGGAAATCAGAATGGGGGCACATCACCGGTGTGATGGAGTTCTGGAAATCAGAATGGGTGCACATCGCCGGTGTGATGAAGTTCTGGAAATCAGAATCGGTGTCATTGGGTGAAGTGTAGGTGTTCCGGGCGTATTGTTTCGGGGGAAGTTCTCGTATAGAGAAGTTGCCGCCCCGGGTCGGGCGAAATTTCTTATGCGGAGAGAAAATATGTCAATGCTTCATCAGCCGTATGGCTCGTTTATTGGGTCGGCGCCGTCGATGGATGGCGTGCGCAATGTTTTGTACGGGATGCCGATGGATTTTACGTGCTGTTTTCGGACGGGCACGCGGCTGGGGCCGAAGGAGATCCGGTATTTTTCGGACAATCTTGAGGTGTATTCGGTGGAGCAGGATCGCGAGCTTTCGGAGGATTCGTTTTTCGATGCGGGCGATGTGGAGCTGCCGTTTGGGAATCCGGCCGGGTCGTTGGATGCGATTGAGGCTGCGGTCGAGGAGATTCTGGCGGCCGGCAAGCGCCCGATCGGGCTGGGTGGTGAGCACCTGGTGACGGCGGGGGTTGTCAGGGCGATCGGGCGGTATTTTCCGGACGTGGTGGTGTTGCATATCGATGCGCACTTTGATCTGCGGGAGGATTATGCCGGCGAGCCCTTGAGTCATGCCACGGCGCTGCGTCAGTGCTGGAATACGCTGGGGTTTTCGGAGAACGATCAGCCGGTGCGGCTTGTGCAGATGGGGATCCGCAGTGGTCCGGCGGAGGAGGCGCAGTTTGCGCGCAAGCATATTCCGCAGTTGCATCCGGACGGGGTGGACGAGGTGCGCCGACAGTTGGCGGAGCTGAGCGAGATGTGGGGCGATCGCCCGGTGTATTGCACGTTTGATATCGATGCGGTCGATCCGGCGTATGCGCCGGGGACGGGAACACCGGAGGCGGGCGGCCTGACGAGTCGGGAGGCGCTTGAAATTATGCGTCTGTTGCCGCGCTTTAATCTGGTGGGATTTGACCTGGTCGAGGTCAGTCCGCCGCTGGATACAAGCGGTATTACGTCGGCGTTGGCGGCGAAGATGATTCGTGAGCTGCTGATTTCGCTGGATGTTGAAGACGAAAAACGAAGCAAACTATAAGAAGGTCGGTAGAAGTGAGCACGCTAGAACAGGAAAAAGACGGGAAAGATCGGCTGGTGATTGTGTTGCGTATGTCAGGCGATATCGGGACGAAATCGCCGGGCACGCGCAAGCATTTTCGCAGGCGGCTGGTCGCGAATATCGAGGCGGCGCTTCGTGCGGAGAAGATCGCGTATCGGGTGGACGTGCAGTGGGACCGGCTGGACGTGGAAACCGATGACGAGCGTGCGGTCGCGGTGTTGAGCCGTGTTTTCGGTGTTCAGAAGCTGCATTATTCGCGGGCTTATGCGTGGCAGGAACTGGAGGATATCGCGCGGCTCGGGGTGGAGCTGTTCGGGGGGGCGGTTGCTTCGGGGCGTCGTTTTTCGGTCGAGGCGCGGCGCGTGGGGGAGCGTTCGGAGATTGCGTTTACGTCGATGGACGTCAAGCGTGCGCTGGGCTCGGCGCTGGTTGAGGCCGGTGGCAAGGTGGATTTAAGCGATCCGGAAATTCGGGTGGGCGTGGAGATTCGGCCTGGCGTGGCGTTTTTCTTTGATCGGGAAATCGCAGGGCCGGGTGGCTTGCCGACGGGCGTGGAGGGCAAGGCGTTGTCGTTGATGTCGGGCGGTTTTGACTCGGCTGTGGCGTCGTGGATGCTTTTGAAGCGCGGCGTGTCGCTGGATTTTTTGTTTTTTGACCTGGGTGGGCCGCCGCATCAGCGCGCAGCGCGGCGTGTGACGCATGAGCTGACCAGGCTCTGGGCGCACGGCTACAGTCCGAAGCTGCACATTGTGGATTTTCGGCCGCTGGTTGCAGAAATGAAAGACAAGGTGGACGGGGGAACCTGGCAGCTTTTGCTCAAGCGGTTGATGGTGCGGGCCGGAGATCTGGTGGCGAAAGACGTGGGTTTGAGCGCGATGATTACCGGCGAGGCGCTGGGGCAGGTTTCTTCGCAGACGCTGTCGAATCTGGGGGCGATTTCCGGGCCGATTGAGACGCCGGTGTTTCGGCCGCTGCTCGGGTTTAATAAAGAGGAGATCATTGATATTTCGCGGCGCATCGGAACGTATGAAATCTGTGCGGGTGTGCCCGAATTCTGTGCGCTGGGCGGAGGTAAACCGGTGATTCGTTCGACGGTGCGGTCGCTGGACGGGCATGAGGATATGCTCGATCCGGGCCTGTTGCCGATGCTGGTGGAGCACCGGCGTGTGCTTTCGTTCCGAGAGTTTTTAGAAGAGCCGGACGTTCAGGTAGAGGTCAACACGATTCCGGCCGGTGCGCTGGTGCTGGATTTGCGGAGCCGTTCGGCGTTCGAGGGCTGGAGTTATCCGGGGTCGGTGCATCTGGATTTTGATACTGCGATGGCCCAGTTTCAGTTTTTGCCGCGCGAGCCCAAATATTTGTTGTGCTGCGAGGTGGGACTGAAAAGCGCGTTTCTGGCGGAAACCCTGCGTAAGATGGGCTACACGACTTATAGTTTGCAGGGCGGATATCGTGCGCTTCGTAAGATGGCTAACGCATTGAAATGATTAGATAGTTGGAAGTTCTGAGGTGGGGTTATATTTCTCTCTGTAAGTGGTCGGGTTGCTAAAAAATCCGATTGCGCACGAACTCGCCGCGAATCCTTCGCGGCGATGTTTGGTAGCACGAGTCAGGTTTTTTGACGCAAGTACAGAGGGAGTACAGTATGGTATCTATCCAGAAACGATCGAAAGGCTTGAGTGGAAGTGTGTTGGCAGCGTTTGTTGCAGCCGTCCTTCTGCTTGCCGGTTCATCTGTCAGTGCAAATTCTGGGAATCAACAGCTTCTGGCTGAGGGCGGAAATAAAAATAAGGTTGAAGAAACCGGCACGATGGGCAGCAGCCAGCAGGAATTTGAGAGCGATCCTTTTGGCGGCGGTCCGGTGTCCGATAAGATTCAGGACTATGCCACGTTTGTTCAAGACGAGTCGGTAGAATATACGACGAAGGGCCTGCAAGAGTTTGCAAAGGCTGCAGGGACCCTGATTGAGAAAGGAGAGGGCGAGCAGGCGCTGAAAGATCGCCATAAAGAGCTCGAGAACAGCGCAAAGAAAATAAAGGATGAAAAAGATCCTCAAATGCAGGCGCAGTTAGCGAGCCAGGCATTTAAAGATGCGTCGATGCTTTTGAGTGATATTCAGCAGCGTAATCATCCGCAGGCGTCTCAGGTGTCGCAGCAGGTTCAGGCAGCAGCGGACAAAATCACGGCGGATAAACGTCTGGATATGCAGCTTGGCGAGGTTCAGGACTTCTTTATTGAGTCTGGGCGTGCGCTGAATCAGCTTTCCAGTGGTGGAGAAGGTATTGGTGGTGGACCGATGGAGGATGAGTCGCAGCCGGTGACGCCGGAAACGTCGACGCCGCCTGCAGTGCCTTCGGAGCCGGCTGAGCCGCTTACTCCGGAAGATCCGACCGGTGGTGGACCCTCGGATGGCACGGCTCCGCCTGCTTACTAATTCTGGAGAGAACTGGCCGCGATGGAGTGGAGATTTGCAGCTAGCCGATGTGGTCCATGCCTGCGAAGTCGTGCGCCAGTAAATCCAGGTAGTTTCCGGGTGTAATGAAGCCGTAAGTACAGAGCACGCGTAGTTTTTTCCGAGACTGGAAACGATGCCGGGCCGCCGCTTTTGCAGGAAATGCAAAAGATGGCGGCCCGGTTTTCTTGCGCACGCGACGAAGGCTGGTAGCGTGCTGTCGAGAAGTATTCTGGTTTTTGATTGAGAAGACGAATTATGACGCGTGTGATTTTGACAGTAGTGGTCGTTTCGGTGGTTTGTGCCATCGGCTACTACGTTTTTACACATCCGAATCTGGGGCAGGTCGAGCGGCTGAGCGAGGAGCTTGAGGTATTGAAGTCTCAAAATCGCGAGCTTGCCGAGCAGAATCAGGCGCTTGAGAAGAGAATTGTCGCGCTGCGTGATGATCCCAGGCTGGCGGAACGTCGTGCGCGGGAGACGGTGGGGCTTGCGCGGCCGGGGGAAATTATTTTTCAGTTTGAAGAGCCCGGTGAGGTTGTGCAGGTGCAGGTTCGGCTGCTGGTTCAGGCGGATAAGCTGGAACTGGCCGGAAAGGCGGTGGCACCGGCGGAGCTAGGGGCGGCGCTGGCGGCGCTGCGTAATGAGATCCGTCGTGCGCGTTTGTCGGTGGTTTTTTCTAAGGACGCCGATGCGATTATGCGTCAGCGCGTACGAGATATTGTGGATGCTTCGCCGCTGGCGCCGGCTGAATATCTGGAAATGTAAATTGTGTATTTGGTGAAGGTTTAACGATGTCCACAGCAACCCGCAGTCTGATTCGTGCACCGATAACGATTGAAGCGAGCTGGCCCACGGGGCTGGCGGTGTTGGCGTCAGTTTTGTATGTGGCCGGGCTGGTCGGCAATGCATTGTTGATGCCGGCGGGCAATGTCGCGGTCGTGGGCGTTTTGTTGGCGGTGAGCGGCTGGTTGGCGTGGCAGAATCATCGTTCGCGAGCGCTGGCAGGGATTGGTTTTGAGTTTGAGCGTGCGCTTTTGGCGGTGGCCACGGCATTGATCGCGACGCGGACGTTGGGACTGTGGGGGATCGAAACGTATGCGCTGGTGTATCTGGTGGTTGCGCTTGTGGTGGCGTTGCATCCGCCGAAGGTCAGTGCGCTGGCGGTGGGCGCGGCACTTGCGCTGGAGTGGTTGAGTCAGTTGTTTGGCACGGCGAGTGGGGTGTGGCTGGAGAGTGGTACGAGTTTTGGGGTGGAGCAGGTGGACTGGACGCTGGCGGTGTCGCGCAGTGTGTTTGTGATCGCGTTCGGGTTGCTGAGCTATTTTGTGCACGGACGTGAGGCGCTGGAGCGGCGGCAGCGTTATCGGCAGGAGGTCGAAGAAGAGCGCGAGAAGATGCTGGTGGAGGCGCGCGAGTTTCGGCTTTTGCATTCGGGGCGCTCGGATGCGACGTTGATGCAACGCGAGCAGGCGGAGGAATTGATCGTGCGTGATGCGGTGGATGCCGTGCAGCATACGATTTATGTGAGCCTGGAGCTTTTGAAGACGGCGTTGCATTGCCATACGTGTGTTTTGTTGTGGTTTGATGTGCGCAATGAAAAGTTGCGGATCAAAGAGCTTGTGAGCGATAGCGATGCGATTGCCGAGGAGGAGATCGAGCCGGCGCGCGGCGTGATCGGGCCGATTACGCGTAGTCGGGAGCTGGTGAATTTGCGGGATATCCGGGCCGGGTTCCGGGGACTTTCGTATTATCGCGAGCCGCAGAAGGTGACGGCGTTTCTGGGCGTTCCGGTGATCGAGAACGGGCATTTGCGTGGTGTTTTGTGTGTCGACCACGTGGGTGAGAAGAGTTTTGGGCCGGAGGCGGAAAAGGTCGTGCAGGAGACGGCGACGTATATTTTGCGGGCGATTCAAAACGAGCGGATGTTTAGCAGCATTGAGCGGACGCGTTATGAGCTGGGTCGTTTTTATGAAGCGAGTCGCAAGCTGAATGACGTGTTGACGCCGGCCGATGTTTATAAAGTCGCGCTGGAAAGTGTGGGTGAGATTGTAGCCTATGATTTTGCCGCGCTTACGATGTTTGACGAAGAAACAAATACGCATTCGATTGCGGTTGTGGATAGTAGCGCGAAGTTGGAGACGGACGTCGCGAGCTGGGTAGGAACGAGTTTTGAGAGCAATCAAGGACTGGTTTCGATGGTCGTGAACAACCGACATTATTTGCCGTTCGGCGGTCATTTCCGGGATGGAACTTCGGTGGTTTTCACGCGTGAGCAGCGGTTTGAGGATATGAAAAGCATGCTCGTTATGCCGCTGATTGTTCAGGATCGTCCACTGGGTACGTTTGTAATTGCGCATCGTGAGGCCCATCAGTTTTCTACCGAGCGTCGCGAGATGTTGGAGGTCGTATCCAACCAGGTGGCGATCACGCTTCATAACTCGTATCTCTATGAAAAGATGGAGAAAATGGCGAGTCTGGATGGGCTGACGGGACTGGCGAACAGGAGGACTTTTCAGGAGAAGTTGTCGGAAGCGATGGCGCGCCATAAGCGTTCCGGGCGTAGTTTTGGTCTGATCATCATGGATATCGATCACTTCAAATCGGTGAATGATACGTATGGTCATCCGGTTGGTGACGAGGTTTTGCGCGAGGTCGGCAAGCTGTTCAAGGCTTGTTTGCGTGAGGTCGACGTGCCGGCGCGTTATGGCGGTGAGGAGTTTGTCGTGATTCTGGAAGAAACGGAGCTTGCTGCGGGCCGTCAGGTTGCAGAGCGACTGCGCGTGGAGATGAGCAAGCTGGTGTTTCAGACGGAGAAGGGACCGCTGCAGTGTACGATCAGTATGGGTTATGCAGTGGGGCCGTTTGATAGCAGTGATCCGCAGACGTTGATCGATCTGGCTGATCAGGCCTTGTATCATTCCAAGAATACGGGACGTAATCGGGTTACTGTGTATCAGGAAATGCAGGTAGGAAAGTCTAACTAAGCAGGTTGCAGGGTTGGAGTTTTCACTTTCAATGGGTCGTATTCACTTTCTCAACGTGTGCGGGAAGGATGGCATGCGTTGGGACTAAAGCGAGGCACTATGGCTAAGAATTTTGTCGTCGATACCAACGTGCTACTCCATGATCCGCGCGCTATTTTTCGATTCAAGGAAAATACCGTCATCATTCCGATTTATGTGATCGAGGAAATCGATACTTTTAAGCGGGATTTGAGCGAGCTTGGCCGAAATGCGCGCGAGGTCAGTCGTATTCTGGATGAATATCGTCAGCGAGGTAGTCTGAATACGGGGGTTCCGCTGGATGATGGCGGGATGTTGCGTGTTTCGTATGCGACGAAAGCGCCGGGGCAGCAGTTTTTGCATTCAGATCAGAAGGATAATTTGATTCTGGGTGTTGCGCTCGAGGTTCAGGAAAAGGAGCCGGATGTGGAGTGCATCATGATCAGCAAGGACACGAATTTGCGTGTTCGGGCGGATGCGCTGGGCTTGAAGGCGGAGAATTTCGAGGAAGAAGATATTGCGTCGGTGAGCGAGTTGTATCCGGGTGCGAGCGAGTTTGTGGTGCCGGATGTGTTGATCGCGGAGCTGCATGAGAAGAATGAACTGACGTTGAATTTGAAAGAATACGCCACGGGTCGCATCTACGGCGGGGATTCTGGTTCGCCGTCGCCTGCGCGTGGGTTTTATAACAACGAGTACGTTTTGTTGCGGACGGAGACGGATAATCAAACGTCTCTGGGGCGGATGCATATTGATTCGCCGGATGATGAGACGGGCACGATTCGTCCGCTGACGCGTGTGCGGGATCAGATCTGGGGAATTAAGCCGCGCAATAAGGAGCAGTATTTTGCGCTGGATGCGCTGTTGGATGACAGCGTTCGGCTGGTGACTCTGATCGGGAAGGCGGGAACGGGCAAGACGCTTCTGGCGATTGCGGCAGGTCTTCGCAAGGTCACGGAAGAGCAGAATTATCATAAGCTGGTGGTAAGCCGGCCGATTTTTCCGATGGGGCGCGATATTGGTTATTTGCCCGGGACGTTGGAAGAAAAGCTAGATCCGTGGATGCAGCCGATTTTTGATAATGTCGAGTATTTGATGGGGATCAGTCGCGCCGATAAGCGGGCGGGGCGTGGTGCGGACGAGCTCAAAGCGATGGGGATCATTGAGATTGAGCCGCTGACGTATATTCGCGGTCGTTCGCTGCCGAATCTGTTTATGATTGTGGATGAGGCGCAGAACCTGACGCCGCACGAGGTGAAGACGATTTTGACGCGTGTGGGCGAGGGGACCAAGATTGTGCTGACGGGAGATCCGTATCAGATCGACAATCCTTATGTGGACAGCGAATCGAACGGGTTGACCTATGTGGTCAACCGGTTCAAGGGCCAGAAATCGGCTGCGACGGTGAGTTTGTTCAAGGGCGAACGGTCGGAGCTGGCGGAGCTGGCGGCGAATTTGCTGTGATGTTTTGATGTTTTTGAAAGCCTGGGACTAAGCGAGTGGCTGACCGTAGAGTTTTTCTTCGACGATACGGTCAGTCACGACGTTTGTGGGCATGTTTTCGCTGCGGCTGCGCTCGAAGATTTCGAGCATGGTGTCGTAGATTGCAACGATCTGAGCGTTCACTTTTTTGGGGTCGTAGCTGCTGTATTCTGCGGCGGCGTTGATCAGTCCACCGGCGTTGATCGCGTAATCGGGAGCGTAGAGAATGCCGCGCTCCAGCAGGCGGCTGCCGTGGAGGTTTTCCGCGAGCTGGTTGTTGGCGGAGCCTGCGACGATCTGGCAGCGCAGGGCGGGCAGGGTGTGGTCGTTGATCGCGGCGCCGAGTGCGCAGGGCGAGAAAATGTCGCATTCGATGGCGAAAATTTCGGCGGGAGAGACGATGGCGGCGCCGAATTCATCGGCACAGCGTTCGGCGGCTTCGGGGCGGATGTCGGCGATGGTCAGGCGCGCGCCGGCTTCGTGCAGGCGTCTGGCGAGCAGATAGCCGACGTTGCCGACGCCCTGGATGGCGATGTGTCGGCCGCTGAGATCGTCGGATCCCCAGGTGAATTTGGCGGCGGCTTCGATACCGCGATGCACGCCGAGTGCGGTGAATGGTGAGGGGTCGCCGGAGCTTCCGCCGTCGCAGTCGTCGTAGCACAGGACATGTTGGGTTTTGCGGCGAACGATGTTCATGTCGGCAACGTGCGTGCCGCTGTCTTCGGCCGTGATGTAGCGTCCGCCGAGTGAGTCGACGAAGCTGCCAAAGGCAGTAAAGATTTGCTCGCGTTGTTCGGGCGTCATGTTGGGCGGTTCGATGATGACGGCTTTTCCGCCGCCGTGGGGAAGGTTGCTGATGGCGGCTTTGTAGGTCATGCCTCGGCCAAGGCGGAGGGCATCGCGGATGGCGGCATCGCTTGTGGTGTATTGTAAGAAGCGGCAGCCGCCGATGGCCGGGCCGAATTTGAGGTTGTGAATGGCCACGATAGCATGCAGACCGATTTCGGCGTCGACGCAAAAGTGGAGGTCTCCATATTGGAGTTGTTGGGCGTATTGAAAAATGTCCACAAGATTCTCCTGACGAATGGCGCGAGAGGGGTGCGGCTGAGGGTGATGGGGAGTTTTGAACCGTGATTGCGGGATGTTGAGTCGGCTCCGAAGTGAAATCGACAAGCCTGTAAAACTAGCAGATCGTTATGATTTGTAGCAAAGTCAATTTGTGACAGGATGAAGTGAGAATTCTGGTCTTGACCGGTTGTGTGTAGGTGCCCAATGTTGTGCGGGCTGAATGTGCCAGCTAAAAAATTCGCGTATCTTTCTAATGTTTAAGAGATAATCTGCATGACTACGGCAATATGTTCTACTTGTGGCACGCGTAATTTGAGCGGAGTTTCGCAGTGCCGCCGCTGTCAGACTTCGCTGGTTTCTGTGGTAGGTGATTCTCATGACACGGTGCGTGGGACGCCAACCTCAGTGTTGTTGAACGAGCGTTGGGTCGTGTTGGGGCCATTGCCAGAGGCTGAAAATCCAAATTTATGGCTTGGTAAGGATTTGTCGAGCCATCAGGCGGTGGCGATCAAGGTATTGGAGGCGGCAGAAACAGAGCGCTTGCGGCAGAAGTTTGTGAAGGGCGCTCATGCGTTGGCCGAGCTTGTTCACCCGAATTTGGTGCACGTATTGGACGTCGTCGAGGATAACCAGCGGGTTGCTTATGTGATGGAGCGGGTGCGGGGACAGTCTTTGAGTGAGCTTTTGATACGGCGTGAGCGTTTGCCGGTGGCCGTTGCGCTGGAGATCGGGCGGCAGGTTTTGAGCGGGCTTGGTTGTTTGCATAAGGCCGGGCGGATTCACGGACAGGTAACGGCTGATAATATTTATGTTTTTGTGAATGAAGAAGGCGACTTTCAGGTGAAGCTGCTTGGAAGCCGTGTTTGTGAGGATACTCTGGCTGGTGGAGCAACGGCGGCCGGAACGGCAGATCGTTTTGGGACGTTGGTAGGGATGCCGGTAGCTGCGCCGCTTTCCGGTGGAACTGCTGAACATGGTCAGGCAGAAGCACGTTATGCTGCGCCGGAGCTGCAGTTTTTGCCGGCCAGCGTGCAGAGTGATCTGTATGCACTGGGGATTTGTCTGGCGGATGCGATTTGTGGAGAGCTTCCGGCGGTATTCTTTGAGATGAATCGTTTTTTGACGGCGGCCGCATCGCGTGACAACAATCTGGGGCGGATACGTCATTTGCTTTTCGAAATCAGTAAAAATTATCTTGCGGCGGATTTTACAGACGAACATTGCAAGGCGCTGGCATGGATGCTGGCGGCCG
Source organism: Lujinxingia vulgaris (assembly GCA_040393065.1). Taxonomy (GTDB): domain Bacteria; phylum Myxococcota_A; class Bradymonadia; order Bradymonadales; family Bradymonadaceae; genus JACCWM01. The sequence continues at coordinate 50,442 of JBEBUW010000008.1, forward strand.
ATCCGGAGGCGCGTCCTGCGTCTGCTGAAAAAGCGTGGGAAATCCTGGAGAACGCGCAAAAACAAACGCTTTCTGCACAAATGGTCTGTGTGGCGGAAGGAACGTTTTTTCGTGGCAGTCAGACGGATCATCCGCAGGCTCGTGACGAAGAGTTTCCGATGGCGCTTGTGCACATCAGCCATTTTTTTATCGATAAAACGCCCGTTACGGCACAGCAGTTTAAGCGATACCTCGATGTCACCGGTCAGGCGCCGCCGCCTGGATGGACCGATCATAATGATGTGAGTACGCGTCCCGACGATCCGGTCGTATTTGTGACGTGGGAAGAAGCCAATGGCTATGCGCGCTGGGCGGGAAAGCATTTGCCGACCGAGGCGGAGTGGGAAAAAGCAGCGCGCGGCACGGATGGGCGAATTTATCCCTGGGGAGATCATGCGCCGACGACCGAGCTGGCCTGGTTTGGCGAGCAGTCGCATCCAGTTGCGGTGGGTAAGTTTGTGGCCGGGCAAAGTCCGTATGGCGCGCTTGATATGGCCGGCAATGTTTTTGAGTGGGTTGCAGACTGGTTTGATAAAAACATTTATAAAGCATCCGTCGGAGCCAATCCTGTCGGGCCAGCTTCGGGTAATAAGCGAGTTCTGCGGGGCGGCTCGTTTACGCATAATGCGTATGCACTGCGGTGTGCGACGCGTGGGCGATATTTTCCGCAGGAACGGCGTGCGAACCACTCTTTTCGGTGTGCGTGGAAGCTATTGTAATCAATCGAAAAATTTTCAGTAAGGAAGTCTTGTGAGTACGTCTGCGGTGCCATGGATTGTTTTAAAGTTTGGTGGGACGAGCGTTTCATTGCGTGAGCGCTGGGATACGATTGCCCAGGTAGCGCGCGAACGTATTGAGGAAGGGTTCCGGCCGCTGGTGGTGTGCTCGGCGCTGAGTGGGATTTCTAATGCGCTTGAAAAGCTGCTGGTTCTGGCAAAAAACGGTGATTACGCAGAGCTTCTGGCCGATGTAGAAGCGCGCCATCATGCGCTCGCTGCTACGATGGGGCTAGATGGCGCAGCGCTGTTGGCGGATTATTTTGCAGAATTGCAGCGCCTGTTGTTGGGGATTTCACTGATAGGAGAAGTCAGTCCACGTGTGCATGCGCGAGTCCTGGCCATGGGGGAGTTGATGTCGACGCGGCTGGGGGCGGCGTATTTGAATCAAATTCAGGTTGCCACGAAGTGGTGTGATGCACGCGAAATGTTGCAATCTGTTTCGGTTCAGAATGCCGGCGAGCATCGTTTGTTTTTGTCGGCTTCGTGTGATGGCGAGCGTAAGCCTGAGCTGGCGAAAAAACTTGAGGCGATTCAAGAGTCTGTCGTACTGACGCAGGGATTTATCGCTTCTGACGCAGCCGGCGAAACGGTATTGCTCGGTCGGGGTGGCTCGGATACCTCGGCTGCTTATCTGGCGGCGGGTGTGGGTGCTGCGCGCCTTGAAATCTGGACGGATGTTCCCGGCATGTTCACTGCCAACCCACGCGATATCCCTTCCGCCCGCCTGCTGCAGCAGCTTCATTATGATGAGGCGCAGGAGTTGGCGACGATGGGAGCGAAGATTTTGCATCCGCGCTGTCTGCCACCGGTGCGCGCGCATCGCATTCCGTTGCATATCAAATGTCTGGAACATCCGGAGCTTGAGGGGACAGTGATTTCAGCTGATGCGCCTGATGCGGGCGCTCAGGTAAAAGCCATCAGCGCCAAAACAGGCATTACGCTTGTTTCGATGAATACGCTTGGCATGTGGCAACAGATTGGTTTTTTGGCGGATATTTTTGCTGTGTTTAAGCAAAACGGGCTGTCGATCGATCTGGTGACGACATCCGAAGCGAACGTGACTGTGACACTTGATCCGATGGCGAATGCGCTCGAGCCAACGGCGGTCAATCGACTGCTTGCGGATCTGAAACCGCATTGTGATGCGCGGATCATCGGACCATGCGCGGCTGTCAGCCTGGTGGGGCATAATATTCGCTCGATTCTGCATCGTCTGGCACCGGCGTTGGAAGTTTTTGAAGAGCAACATATTTATCTTGTTTCTCAAGCAGCAAGTGATTTGAATCTAACGTTTGTTGTTGCGGAAGATCAGGCGGATCGACTTGTTCGGAAGTTGCATTCGTTGTTGTTTCGTGAACGAACGGCAGACGAAACGTTCGGGCCGACCTGGCGAGAGCTTTTTGGAGAGCCACGAGAAAATACCGCCTTTCCCGATGCCTGGTGGCGTCGCCGAAAGGATGAGTTGCTGGCACTGGCCGCTGAAAGTCCGCTTTATGTGTATGAGGAGGAAAGTTTGCAGACTGCTGTCGATTCTCTGCAGGAGATCGAGGCGGTACAGCGAGTTTTTTATGCGATCAAGGCCAACTCTAATCCGGATATTCTGGAGGTTTTCTATCGAGCGGGCATCGGTTTTGAGTGCGTTTCGATTGGGGAGCTGAATCATGTCTGGGAGTTATTTCCAGATATCGAAGCAGAACGTGTGCTGTTTACGCCGAATTTTGCGGCGCGAGATGAGTATGTGCGGGCTTTCGAGAAGGGCGCATGGGTGACGCTGGATAACTTGCATCCTGTGGAGGAATGGCCGGATGTTTTTCGCGGCAAATCTGTACTTGTGCGCGTAGATCCGGGGCAAGGGCGTGGTCATCACAAATACGTTCGCACGGCCGGACAGCAGTCAAAGTTTGGTATTGAGCCCGCGAATCTGGAGTCTCTGAGCGAAAGAGCCCGGGAGATTGGATTGAAAGTTGTGGGTCTGCATGCCCATGTTGGCAGTGGTGTGCGTTCGTCGGAAACCTGGGGGCAGATCGCGTTGTTTTTGGAACAGTGCGTGCAGCATTTTCCTGATGTTCGAATTCTTAATCTTGGTGGTGGGCTCGGTGTCCCAGAACGAGCGAATCAGAATGCGCTCGATCTCGCGGAGCTCGGAAGAACATTGGCGGATTTTCGGACGGCGCATCCGCAATTTGAGCTGTGGTTAGAACCCGGTCGTTATCTGGTCGCACAGGCGGGAGTGCTGCTGGGCCGTGTCACGCAGCTGAAGCAAAAGGGAACAATGCATTATGTAGGCATTGACGCCGGTATGAACTCGTTGATTCGGCCGGCGTTGTATGGCGCCTATCACGAGATTGTGAATTTGAGTCGATTGGACGAGGTGCCTGGTATCGAAGCCGAGATCGTGGGGCCGATCTGCGAAAGCGGTGACGTACTTGGTCATATGCGCCGCCTTCCGGTGACGAAAGAAGGAGACGTCCTTTTGATCGCTACAGCCGGAGCGTACGGTAGGACGATGAGTTCCCGTTACAATTTACGTGAACCGGCCGGCGAGCGGTTTTTGAGGTGAACGTAGAGCTGGGGGGCTATGGTTGTGAGTCCGGATAATTTTCAAAAAAACTTCCTGTTATCTGTTCAGTACAGATAACAGGAAATTTATTGAAAATGGGCACAAAGCTCGGTGTTCGGGCAAATCATTTGCTTTAGAAAAAGTGTTAAGGAACCCCGGCGTACAGAAAATCCAGAGGAAGTTTCTCGGCCTGTGCTGCTGAGAACTTAAGCCACCGCCCTTGTTTGGCACGGAAGACCGTCATCGGTTCCGCCGCTTTGTCTTTGCTTACTTTTTGGTAAATATGACGTGCAGCAGTGCGTTGCCCCTGTAGATCAAGCGCCCAGGCCAGGAAAATCTGTACTTCTGCCTGCCTGGAAGGATCGGAAATAATATCCAAGGCACGACGAAAAGCGCCTTCGGCGCGAGTGCCGCGCTGGATTCTTAAGGCCAGCAGGCCCGCCAGGATTTGTAGGTTGGGCTCCTGCGGATAAAGTGCCAGCGCGTATTCAATCATAATGAGCAGACGCTCATCGCTTTCACCTTCCCAGAACAAGTGGCAGGCATGGCGATAGAGATCGAATGCACGTCCATGGAGGCCGTCTTCCCAGTTCGGAAAGGCGGTAAATGGTTGAACGCGAGGATCTGGAGAACCGTGATTTGTGTCGCCGTTCATTCCAAGAGTAAAAGGAACGAACCAGCGGCGACTGGTGGGAGAGCGGCCCGTTCCAACCCAGAGACGGCGATTTTCCGGGTCAAAAACAACGCTGGCAACCGTATGTGCCGCAGCGATGGTTGGACCAAACAGGCGTGTCTGGCCTGTTTCCGGGCATGTGCAATCACCGAGAATTTTAGCGATATCGAGCGCTTCCGCGGGGCGATCTTGCCGGGTCAGCTCATTGAGCATTTCCTGGGCACGTTGTTGGCGGGCATAATTCGCACGGCGAAATTCAGGATAATAATCGATTTCGGTCGTCTTAAAGTCCGAGCCCCAGTAAACATTGGCGTATCCAAGAGCCGGCTGACTTTCCGGCAGAAAATACAAATTTTCGCGACCCGGCGCGACTTCGTAGATTGCTGCTCGGCCGGTGTCTCCCTCACTCATCACGTAAGTCCAGCCAGCGACAGGCGGGTAATCACGAAGGATGGAGACAGCTTCTTCAATTGTGTGGGCACGGCGCATCACTTCGTCACCGGCAATCCCTACGGGAACTCCGGATAGATTAAAGTGGTCCACAACATGTTGATGGACGGCAAAGGTGAGGCCGGCAGCGTTCATCGAAGTAATTCCGCCTCCGATAAAGCCGGCAGTACTTACGGAGACATAATCAATGCCGTCATCAGGATGGTAAAATACGATGGTGGCATACTGGTCCCAATAATCGATGCCAAAATAGTCGAAGTTCCGGCCGTGAAGTGTGGATTGTGCCCCCGGAGGACGGACGATGGCGCTGGTACAGCCGAATGTTGGAGGTGCTCCCAGACCGTGCGAACGCACAGTGCCCAATCGCTTGTGATAGGTACCGACGAGCCATAAAAACGTTTCGGGCATCAAAAAGGCATCGTAAAGCGTATCAATTGGAATGAGCGAGCCTTCAGAAAAGGCGTGGATCGCTTTTTTAAACTCGCCGGGGATGTTCTGGCGCAGTTTTCTGGTGACCCAGCGGTGCGTAGCCCATTGCAAGGCACCCGCGGCTTTATGAATCGGGGAGTTTTTTAGAACGCGTTCAACATAATCCGCGAAAAAGGAAATGCTGCCTGCATGCACATCACGAAGCGTACGTTGACCTAATTGATAGGCCATGGATTCCACGGAACCACGGACATTTAAAAAACGTACTTCACCGTGAGGTGTAATGACACGGCCGACGCTTTCGGAGGTTTCGGGATACGTGACGAGAGGGAGGGCACCAGCATTGTCAGCTGGCCACAAGGTTGTGGCTGCAGCCGGAAGTGCGTCATCATGTTGTTGTTTAAAATCGAGCATAAGCCACCAGGTGCATCAGGCAGTTTGAAAGGAGCGACTTTTTACCAGAACCGCGGTGAGCGCGAGGTTAAAAATGGTGGCGAACACGAGCTGGAGAATGAGAAGTGCCGAGGGGAAAAATGCCGCCAGCGCAATGGCCGAGTAGATCAGGCACATATGAGTTCCCAGACCGAGCCAGCTTGCAGTGCGCATCGTTGTGCGGTGCTTCGTGCGGAAGGCTTCCATCTGCTCTGGTTGCCTGGCTGTTGTGCGTTGCTCGGTTGAGCCAGGAGCGAAACGCTGTTGAACGTTCAGGTAGCCGATGTAAATCGTAAGTAAAAATACGGCAAAATGCTCGCCAGAACGTTTTGCCTCTGCGCGATCTGCCTGTACTTCTTCGATCGTTTCTGTGCCTTCACCTCCACCGGCGTTCGGCATGGTGTGAGCGAGGTAAACGTTTTTAACTTTGTCGTAAACTGCACAGTGAATCCAGGTCGAGAACCCGGCAACGGCGGCGGTATAAAACCACATGTTGCCGAACATTTCTTTGATTCCAAACCCTAAGATAACGTAGGCAGGCAACAGGACGAGTACGTCGACAAAGCCATCGAGCAGGCGGCCAAGGCGCGTTCCGCCGCCGCGTGCGCGGGCGAGTTGTCCGTCTGCGCAATCCAGAATGACCGAGCCGAACAAAAAGAACGCCGCCAGAAGCCATGCAATTCGGCCAAGTAAGTCGGGATTAAAAAAGGCTTGGTAAAGAAAGACGGAGCCGGTCCAGCCAGACAGCAAGCTCATCAAGGTGATTTGATTGGGGGAAATTGGAGCTTTACCAATCAGTGCGGTGAAGGCTGCAGCCAGAGGGCGATGAAAGCGAACATCGATAAATTCTTCGACATCGAGCGATTTGAAGGCCAGGGCGTTTTGGAAGCGCTCTGAAAAGGTTAGGGACTGCATGGTTAGGATGACCAGCTTTGAAACATTGCGCGTGCTGCTTCGAGATCTTCGATCGTATCGATCTCCGTCCACGTATTAGGCTGTACGCTTAACGTATGAAAAATATGGTTTTTCTGTTCAATGAGCTCGGCAAAAATGTCTTCGTAATAACTTGTTGCGCGCTCGGAGTCGTTCATTGCTTCCAGTCGTGCATAGAGATCTGCCGCAATGCTTGCGCCGATTTTTTGCAGACCCAGGGATTCGCCGTGGCATTGAGGTGGGTCGAGTTTTTTGCTGAGACCGCGCACGACGCCATCCACGAGAATAATTTTCATTTCTTCTTCGCCCATCGTGTCGCTGGCGAGCATGGATAGGACATTTTCCCGTGGATCTCTGGCGAGTTCTCCGAGCCATCCGGTGTCGCTGAGTAAAACATCGCCATCGCACAGCAGGAAAGAGCGTCCTTCTACCGCAGGCATCGCCATTTTGAGGGATTGCGCGTTATTTGTGCTCTGGTAGTCCGGGTTATGTGCGAAACGGACTTCTGGAAGTCCGCTGACATGTTCAACAGCCTCAGCAAGCGTATGGGCGAGGTAACCGGTGGCGAGAACAACACGCTCGATGCCGAGTTCTTTTAACTGGCGAAGCAGGCGAATCAATAAAGATTCACCGCCTACTTCGAGCAGGCATTTGGGACGTGTATCGGTCAGGGGCTTTAAACGGGAACCTGTGCCTGCGACCAGTAAAATGGCGTCTTTGACAGGAAGGGAAGGATTGTTACTCATAGTACCTACAGCGAAAAAGAAGGACGGAAAGACCACAAAAATCGCTGTAAAACTACCCCCCTCACCGGGCATGTGTCAATCAGGCCGGTCAGGGGGAGGGTTGTTGGAAGGCTTAGAATTGTCCCTCTTCCGTGGAGCCTTTCAGAGCTGTGGTGCGGGAAAGTCCTCCGGTAATGGTCATCTGGATCTGATCGAAGTATCCGGCACCGACAAATCGCTGGTGTTTGATTGCAGAGTATCCGAGTTGTTTTTCTAACTCGAATTCGTGTTCTTGCAGGCGTGCGTAGGCGCTCATGCCTTTCGATTTGTATTCATGTGCGAGTTCGAACATCGCGGCATTTAGTGAGTGCCAGCCAGAAAGCGTGACAAACTGGAGTTTGTAGCCCATTTCTGCAAGCCGCTCCTGGAAGGTAGCAATGGCTTTGTCATCAAGATGCTTTTTCCAGTTAAAGGAGGGAGAGCAGTTATAAGCAAGCATTTTTGAGGGAAACTTTTCTTTGATGGCCTGGGCAAATTCGCGTGCTTCTCCGATATCTGGCGTTGAAGTTTCACACCAGACCATGTCGGCGTAGGGAGCGTAAGAAAGTCCGCGTTCAATGGCGCATTCGAGGCCTCCGTTGAGCTCGAAGAAACCTTCGGATGTCCGTCCTGCAGCGATGAATCGTTGGTCGGCCGGATCGATGTCGCTGGTGAGCAGTTGAGCGGCGTGTGCGTCCGTGCGAGCAACGATGATCGTAGGAACACCCATGACGTCGGCAGCTAAGCGTGCGGCGACCAGTTTGTGGATGAACTCGCTGGTTGGTACGAGTACTTTTCCGCCCATGTGGCCACATTTTTTGGCAGAAGAAAGCTGGTCTTCAAAGTGAACGGCTGCTGCACCGGCTTCGATCATGCGACGCATTAATTCATAGGCATTGAGGTTTCCTCCGAAACCTGCTTCGGCGTCAGCAACAATGGGAGCAAACCAGTAGGGCTGATCGGTGCGGTCTTCGCTGCAGGCGATTTGATCGGCGCGGTGCAGTGCGCGGTTGACGCGCTCGATAAGCAAAGGCACGGAATCAACCGGGTACAAACTCTGGTCGGGATAAACTTGTCCGGCACTGTTTGCATCGCCGGCAGTTTGCCAGCCACTGATATAAATCGCTTCAAGGCCTGCCTGAACTTGCTGGATCGCCTGGTTGCCCGTGACAGCACTGAGCGCGCGTACGAATGGCTTGTCTTGGAACATTTTCCATAGGCGTTCTGCGCCCATTCGCGCCAGCGTGTATTCGATTTCGATTGAACCTCGCAGTTTAAGGACCTGCTGTGCTGTGTAAGGCCGACGCACAGCTTGCCAGCGCTTGTCGCTTTCCCAATTGTTTTGGATTTGCGTAATCTTCTTGTTGTCGTTCGGCATTGTTCTCTCCAGATTTGCGATCGGTAGACAACAGCAAACAGCGCTCCGTTCAGATCAGTTTAGATATTGGTAGGCAATCAGGGTTAAAAAGGCTGGAAACTGGTCGCGTGTTACGATGCGATCAAAGATTTCGCGGGCCTGCGTAAACGAGCCTGAATCAAAGCGTTTGGCTCCGACCAGATCACGGATTTTCTTCATTTCTTCATCGGCCAGCTGTTGGTACAGAGCCATATCGATCGGGCGATTGTCATCGAGCCTGGCATTTTTATTGTGGAGCCATTGCCAGAGCTGAGAACGGCTGATTTCGGCGGTCGCAGCGTCTTCCATCAGGTTAAAAATTGCGGCGGCTCCAACGCCTTGCAGCCAGGATTCGATGTATTGAATGCCCACATTGATATTGGTTCGCATGCCGGCTTCGGTGATGCGAGCCTCTGGCATGGCGAAATCGAGTAAGTCTCTGGCTTGAACGCGTACGTCTTCCCGCAGCATATCTTTTTGATGCGGCGAATCTTTAAGTTTTTCAGTAAACGCCGCATTGGCAACCTGGACAAGGTCAGGGTGGGCGATCCAGGTGCCATCGAAACCGTCACCGGCCTCACGTTGTTTATCCTGACGTACTTTTGCCATTGCACGTTCATTGATCTCGGGGTCGCGTCGTGAAGGAATGAAGGCTGCCATGCCGCCGATTGCGTGGACGCCGCGCCGATGACAGGTCTGCACGAGCAGATTGGTATAGGCGCGCATAAAGGGCACGGTCATCACGATTTGGTCGCGATCGGGTAATACAAAATCCGGCTGGTTGCGGAAGGTTTTGATGATACTGAAGATATAGTCCCAGCGTCCTGCGTTGAGTCCTGCCATGTGGTCACGCAGTTCATAGATAATTTCGTCCATTTCGAAAGCGGCGAGTATGTGCTCGATCAGGACGGTAGCTTTGATGGTTCCCTGGGGAATGCCGAGTTCATTCTGGGCGCGCGTAAATACGTCATTCCACAGTCTCGCTTCGAGGTGGTTTTCGAGCTTTGGCAGGTAGAAATAGGGGCCTGTGCCTTGTCTGAGTAGTTCCTGGGCGTTGTGAAAAAAGTACAGGCCGAAATCGAGCAAGGAAGCACTGATCGGTTCGCCATCGACAAGAAAATGCTTGTCTTCGAGATGCCAGCCTCGCGGTCGTACGTGTAATGTGGCTGTTTTCTCGGCAAGTTTATAGCTTTTTCCGGTGTCAGCGATGGTAAAATCGATGTTGCGACGAATTGCATCACGCAGGTTTCTCTGGCCATCGATTGTGTTGTGCCAGGTAGGGGCGTTGGAGTCTTCAAAGTCCGCCATGAAGCTCTGCGCGCCAGAGTTCAGCGCATTGATGACCATTTTTCGGTCCACGGGTCCGGTGATTTCTACGCGTCGATTCTGAAGGTCTGAGGGGAGTGAGCCGATTTTCCAGTTGTCTTTACGGACGTCGGCGGTTTCCTTTAGAAAATCAGGCATTTGTCCATTGTCGATCGCTGTCTGGCGATGTTTTCTTCGATCGAGTAGTGTGAGACGTCGAGCATTGAACTCGCGATGTAGGCGGCTTACAAAGTCGATGGCCTGGGGCGTCAGGATTTCAGAAAATTCCGGCGTCAATCGACCACGGATGGTTACATTGGTGCCAACGTGGTGCTCTTCGGAGTGATTCATTGTACACACTCTCCTTTCAAATTCGGATTCAATGGATTCAAAAAATTTGAGTCTGGGTACAGAGCCAGCTTGCAAGAACTTCAGAAGCGAAAACATCTGAGAGCCAATCCTTTTTAAGACACAGGACTGCACGGATCGTGTCGAGTGTCAGGCAAGTTAGTCACCTTTAAGGTTTGTCAATTCATTCTGTTGAATCGGCTTATATCGGGTTGAAGGGAGCATGGGGGATGTTGCTGTAGTTTCGTTTCTAGATGGTTTGTATTACGATGCGCGGAACAACAACATTGGGCTGAAGTTGAACCTGAAGGAGAGCGTATGAGAACGGCTTGGATGAGTGCGGCATGTATGTTTGTACTGTGTATTACCCTGGGGTTTGCCGCTCCGGCATTGGGAAATTCTGGTAAGTGGGAGTACATCGGCACGACGGACAATGTAAAAGTTTCGCGGATGCAGGTTCCCGGCAGCGAGGTATTTGCGTTTCGTGGTGAAATTGTTGCGGATATCCATATCGGCAAGATTATCCGGGTTTTTATTGACTCTAAGCAGCGTAAATACTGGGTGGATCGCTATGCTGAGCACAAGACGCTGGAACGCACAGATCGCATGGAAAAATACTGGATCAAGTTTAAGTTGCCGTTTCCCGTGTCTGATCGTGATTACGTGTTGCAAACGGATGTAGAAATCGATGAGGCCAAAAAAATTGTAACGGCCAATGTTCGCTCGATTGTAGATCCGCGTAAGCCAGAAGATAGTTGTTGCGTGCGGGCCGAGGCGTACAGCACGTATTATCGGTTTGAGTCTTTGCCGGGTGAGCCTGGGAAAGAGAAAACTCGGATGATCGTGGAGGTTCACACCGATCCCAAGGGTATGTTGCCGAATTGGTTGGTGAATCGGATCCAAAAAGACTGGCCCTCCAAGACATTGGGCGGGCTGCTCAGGCGCGCGCAACGTGAAGGTCAAACGCCTTTGCCGAAGCTGGCTTCCTGGCACGAATAGATATTTGTTAAAGGGGAAGGGAAGGGGAGTGAGCCATCGAGTCGATGGCTCTTTCGTGTTTTGTTATTGCCGATCAATCACGGTTTCCAGATTCAGACCGCCGGGGAAGGCATAGGAAACGTGGCAGGAATACCCATAGCCAACTACGCCGAAGGGAACTTCGGAGGTCAGCGTGTGGAAGCCTTCCGGGACCGGGACAATGGCTGCTTCGTAGCGGTTTTTATTGCCGACAGGTTTCCAGAGATCGGCCGGAATTGGCACGCCATCGAGTGAAACATCATGGCCGGCGGGGACGATGAGATTGATGAAGTTTTGCTCGTAATCGGCAGGCGTCAAAATAATATAGTTATCGCGAAATTGATCGATGGGGACGCCGACAGCCATGGCGGGATCGCCGATTCCGGTCGGGCTGGAGGCGTCGGCGCCCTGATTGCAGGTGCGAGGAATGCCCACCCAGTTGGAACCGACCATGTATTGTGCGACGGAAACAGGCTTGTCGGCTGCCAGCTCAAAATGTTCGGTGGCGGCAAATTGCGTCCATTCGCCGGCCTGAAGTGTGCGTCCGTGGACGCCTTCCAGCGGTGGATCCGTCTGGATGCGGGTATTATCCTCCGATGCAATCACTCGCCAGATATCGGGCTCGATCAGGGAGCCATCAGCGCGCTGGCTGAATTTGGAGCCGACGTAGTTTTTGCCCCAGGTGGAAATCGGTAAAAGGATGGATTCGACGTGATCGCAGCGGTCAACGCCGACGATGACGTTGGCGCACTGATGGCCGCCAAATACTGTGATCGGGTGCTCCGCCTGGATGTAGGTGCCGGTTAAATCAGGGCAGGGTGTGACGTTGTCTGGCGTGCTGGTATTGCCAGCAAGACAGCCGTTGAGTTCGGCTGCCTCACGCTCAGAACCATCGGTGGACAGGTTGAGAGAATCGCCGGGGCCCAGCTCAAAGACGCGTTCGGATCCGGCTTCGATAGCCGGGATATCGGGACCAGCAACCACGCGTGCCGAGGGACGTACGGTAACGCGATTGGGCATCCCCGTGGAGTTCACGATGGTCAAATAGCCTTGCAGGCGGATGGTTCCGCCGCGATGCGTCCAGCTTAAGCCATAATATTCAGTGCCGACGGCGTTAGTTGGAAGCAAAAGCGTACCGTCATTCGAATAAACATCGACGTTGTTGAGCGGGTTGAATTGATGGGCGAGTACGGGAATGGAGCTGACTACGCGGATGGCGCGGTTGCTTAGAATTCTGGTGCCGGTGTGATCGTAGCCGGTGGGAATCGAGTAAATACGGGCCTGTCCGGGCGGAATTCTCAGGTCGTAGGGTACGCCGTCCGGGCCGCGGACGAGCTGGGTCTGGCTGAAACCTTCGCTCAGGGTAACCCGTGCGGTGAGCGTGGGATTCGCGTTGGTGACGACAATCGCGTGCGGCTGGCTGATGGCATCTTCGTAGTTGTCGAGGTCGACGGACCAGTATTCACATCCGATGTAGCTGGAGATTTTTTTGTTGAGTTCGCAGAGTTCTTCGCAAACGCCGTTGTAGCATTCGGTACCGATGGCGCAGGGCGTGGCTTCGACGAATGCGCCGGCTTCGTTGCACATGTCTCGGCGTGTTCGATCGATGCATCGCGTCAGGCCGACGGTGCATTCGGGGGCCTTGCAGCCGGTGCCTTCGCAGGGCTGGTTTCCGGGGCACGCGCCGGAAATGATTTCGGTTCCGGATGGATTGCAATAACTTTGCAGGCCGTTGTCCAGGCAACCCTGGAAGGAGCCGGGCAGGCAGACCTGGGGCTGGCATTCGCCGGTTGCTTCATGGCAGCGATCGGCGGGTGCGCAGAAATCTTCCATCCAGGTGATGCCATCTTCTGCGCAGACTTCTCGTGTGGCGACGCTGGTGCAGCGTCCCTGGCCAGGAGTACAGGCAGAATCATCGACATCAAGCTCGTCGCCTGTATCCAGGTCGGGAAGTGGTGAAGCATCCTGGCCGGCGTCCAGTCCGCCGGTGTCGCTTGGACTGGAGCAGGCCAGTGCTGTCAGGCTCAGAAAGGCTGCGAGCAGCCAGGGTTGGATTTTTGAGATACACACGAGATTCAAATGATTAAGCTCAGCTAACGCTTGTGCTGGATGTACTGTTGGCTTCCGGGGTGCGGCTGGAAGGTTTGGTTTTTTTCTTGGCGGAGCTTGAAGCCTTATCGGGGGAAGCGGCTGGTTTGGTCACTTTTTCGGTGGTTGGTTCCGGCGTGCCCAGAATTTCATGCATTGGATAATATTTGTACGGGTTTTCGCTGCGATCACGGAATTGAGTGACAAACTGCCCGATTTGATAGCCATCGAAAGCGCGGTGATCGATGGTGAGAGAGCATTGCATGGCTCGTCGGATGACGATTTCGTCGCCTTCGACAAAGGGAAGTCTTTGAATTGCGGAAGGCATCAACACCAGCGGGCAGCGGCTCATGGGAACGAGCGGTGCAAATCCCAGGCGAATATCGAACTGGCCCACGTTGGTGACCATGGCGCTGCCAAATGGATCGCTTCGAATACCGAATTTATCGAGTTCGAGAGGAACTACGTAGGTGAGAAAGTCGACGGCACGAAGCATCCAGGGCATCAAGAGCGGTGGTACTTTGTCGATCATCGACTTGGTTTGTTCGATTTCGGCGTCCTGGCCGGCGCGGACTTGCGTGGCGCGCGAGCGTAAGCGTCGGGCGATGTCTACGAAACTCATCTGGTCAACATTGCGTAGTTTTACGCCGCTCAGATCGGCCTGATCTGTACTCTCGCTGTTAACGGCGACCTGGACGAAAACATCGATGTTTTCGCGCATCAATACGCGGTTGCCGATAATAATCGAGTTCAGGTGTGGGTAGAGTGCAAAAATATCGGCGACCACTTTGACCATGAAGGTGGTTATGGTGACTTTTTCGCCGCTGGCCTCGCTGAGTTCATCGAGGTAATCGAGGAGAGAATCGACATTCAGGGTTTCGAAACCAAGGACGGTGGGATCGGAGGGCGGATTCCACATACCGACCGAGATTTTTCGCCATGAAGATACCCGCGCCGGGCGTTTCCAGAGTTTTTTGGCCATGAGCTGTCCTGAGTTACGGCATGAAGCGCGATGTTATATAAAGTGACTGAATGCAAGCTGATTGTTGGAATGCTTTGAGCGATTTACGAAGCGTTCGCACCTTAACGCTGAAGGATAGGTGAATCAATAGGCGGTTGTTTTTGAATTGGTGCGGAGTTCGGTTGTTCGGACTCGTTTGCCGTACGGTATCGGGCCGGCTATTGTGTGAGGCAGGTATATTCTTGGAAATCGGACTGCATCTTTGGAAAAGATCAGGTGCATTCAGGTGATGTTGGAAAAAGAATGGAAAAGTATTGAATATTCCTCATCGCCGGTCGGTCTGAAGGATTGTAGACATCGTTCGCAAGAACGCTTTTGCCCCGGAAGAGCCATGACAAAGTATGCAAGAATAAGTGTTTCCCTGCTTTTTGGTCTGTTGCTGGCATTGCCTGCAACCATGTTGACATCTCAACCGGCGCAAGCTCAGGCGCAGCATAAGCTGGAGGGCCAGCGAAGACAGACGTCGGGTCGCCATGCGCCGAACTCAAAGCGCACAACGACTACGAAGAGCTCGGGCACGCATGTTCGTAATGTGCGTCCCAATCCGAATCGTCCGCAAGGTCATCGTCCTCCGGCACATCGCCCGGCGCCTTCTCGGCCGGTGGTGCGTCCTCGTCCGAGTGTGTACGTGCCGCCGCATCGTCCGCCTGTTTATCACACGCGTCATCATCGCTCGCGGGTTCATACGCGGTATCATCATAATCGGGTTGTGGTGCATCATCATTATGTGACGCCTGCTCCGCGCGTGGTGATCGTCGAGGTGGATCGTCCGCAGCTGCCGGAGCTTTCTTGCCCGGTTCGTACGTACTCCAGGCAAAATCAGTTGGAGCAATGGTGTGAGACTTCGCGGGGCGTTCGTCACGGGCCTTATGTGCGTCGACATAGCAATGGGCAGATTTCTATGGAAGGTGAATACGAATACGATCAGCGCGAAGGGCTGTGGACGGAATGGCATGCCAATGGCGAGCCGCGGCTTGAAGGCGAGTATGTGAATGGTGAGCGGGTTGGTCTGTGGATCCGTTGGGATCAGAATGGCCGTGAAGTTTCAGCGATTGAATATCGCTAAGGTATGAGGAAAATCTTAAGAGGTTTGGGGAAACCAAATAAAAAAGGCGTCGCGATTGATTCGCGGCGCCTTTTTGTTTTTACCAGGTTGGGCTGAGGTGAACTCTAGACATGAGAAAAATGCTGCGCATGCCAAGATAATAAGACAGGGGCGGTGCGCAGCGTTATCGATCGGAATCGATCAGGCAGTGAAGATGTGCTCGAGTTCTTCCATGATTGCGTCTTCCGTAGCGTCTTTGGCTACGGCGAGTTCTTGAACGAGCAGACGCCTTGCGGTGTCGAGCATTTTTCGTTCACCAAAGCTCAGCGTTTTGTGGAATTTGAGCAGGTTGAGATCGCGGAGAACTTCCGCGATTTCGTAGGGACTGCCGGTATGGATTTTCTCGACATAGGCACGATAGCGCCGATTCCAGGTTTGCTGATTGAGGTCAACATCTCGCTCACGCAAGATATCGTAGACCTCTTCAAGCTCGAGATCCGTCATGATATTGCGCAGACCGACGTTGGCCACGTTGTTGACTGGAATCATAATTTTCTTGTCCGAGTCCATTACCCGCAGTACGTAGAATGTCTGGCTGGTACCCATGATCTCTTTGGTGTCGATGCCCACGACCTCCGCTACGCCCTGCGCGGGATAGACAGCCTTATCTCCAACCTTGAACGGGGTCACCATGAATCTCCTTAACACGTGTCGGGGGAATGCGAAGTCTTTGAACGGGAAAATTGGGACGGGACAAAATTCTGGCAGGTTTTTGCGTCGTAAACAGGTCTTTTCACTCATGCGGAGAATGGAGACGAAGTACGCCCAGGAACCACAGAATCAAAACCCCTTTACTGTCGAAATCATTTCCTGGCAGGACTGTGGTCCAAGCCGTTCATAGGCCTCCGAACTCACCACAAAAACAGGATATTACGCACGAAAGTACATATCATACATAAGGTGGAGAAAGCCCGTGCCAGGTACAGGTCACGCAAAAGAATCCGAGCCGTTCAGACGACCTGGAAGTTTCGGGCTTTGTTCACCATACAGTATTCTCATGGCTGTGATTTTCGCGGCTTGCCAAGAAGTCGCGTACGAAAATCACCAGACCTTTTGGGTCTGATGAGAATTAAAGCCCGGTAAGTGTAGTGTTTTTTAGCTAAAAGCACAAGCCACCATCGCGGGCAAAATGCCCGCGATGGGAGACTCTTAGCGAAACTCGCTCGGGCGAACGAGTTTGTGCTGACGCGCGAGGTCGATCAGCTTGGGCAGGGTAAATCCGGAGATTTTGTTGGAGTAGTCTTCGTTTCCGCCGGGGAAACGAGTGGTGACGATGGATGCCACGAGCTTTTCTTTGGAGCCGAATTTCGTCTGAACGAAGTTATGGGCAGCGAGCAGGCGGAGCAGCTGTGCGTTGCTCATGTGGGACACGCGTGCTTCGAAAGCAGCGGCGTCTTCGCCTTCGGGGCGATCCAGGATCGCTGCGACTTTTTTGGCGAGTTCGGCTTTGGAGCCGTGTTCTGCTTTGACGCGTGCAAGAGGACTGAGTTTTGCCATGTTGAATCTCCCTTTATTCAGGTGCATGCGCATCGTTCTGGCAGGACTTGGGAGTCTGGGAGGACCAACTCTTTTTCGTCTGCGACTGAAACAATCCACATGGTGCGCGAATTAAAGCCGCGCTACAGCGTTGTTGTGAACCACGGTACGTGGCAAGGTAATGCGTCGATGGCATGAAAATTCATGCGCGTATGACGAAATTGACCTACTAGCAAAGAGATATGATGAAGGCAAGGCTGCAAACACAGAGCATTTATCGCAGGGTTTTGGCGAGCGCAATTCTGGCAGGATTGGGTGGTTTGTTGATGTCAGGATGTGAATCACGCGGGGTGGCTGAAAGTCCGTCGGAGATCAGCCGGGCGGAGAGCTTTTCGGGAGATGCGCTGGATAAGGAGCTGCAGGAAAGTGCGGAGGTCGAGGAGCCTGCGATCCGTTATGAGGAAGGGCCGCAGCCGCAACCGGAGACGGTGTTGGCGCGCGGAAAGGAGCTCGAGATTACGCTGGCGGATTATGAGCGCTCGGTGCATCGCAGTCTGCTTTTTGCGCCTCCCAAGGAAGATGGAAGTCGTTATTTAGAGGTGCCGGCCGATCGGCTGGCAGCGCCGCAGCTGCAGAGTCTTTTGGTCGAGAGTTTGCTGGAAAACGCCATTGTAAAGGAAGAGGCCAAACGGCGTGGTCTGGATTGTACGACGAAAGATGTGCGGAAGCAGGTGGCTTCACAGCGACAGCTTGAGCGGTTCGGGGTGATGTTTGCCGAGGAGGGTGAGGCCGCGGAACATCCGGCGTTGGTTGCGGAGCTGGCGACTTTGCGGATGACGCCGGAGGATGTGCGCGAGGTGGCGTGCGAGGATGTGTTGCGCAAGAAGGTGCAGGCGGCGATGCTTGCGGACATCGATGAGGCTGAGTTGTGGGCAGCTTATCAGAACGCGAGAAATACCGTGGATTTGTTGCTGGTCGCGGTCAACAACACGCCGTCGTCTGCGGAGATCGATGCGTTTTTGGCGCAGGATCAGGCCCGGCAAGAGTCGCAGATCGAGGCGCATTACGCCAAATATCCGGAGCGGTATATGTTGCCGCGCATGGCCAGGCTGACGATGCTCAAGGCGCCGGTCGGGCAGGGAGGGCCGAAGGTTGTGGAAAAATTGCAGCAGGCGGTTCATCGCTTAAGCAGTGGTGAGGAGCCGGCCGCGATTGCCAGTGGGCTGGGGCTGGTGCTGGAGAGTGATAGCGAGCTTCAGGTCGGCGAAAATCCGCGTGTGTTTGGTCAAAAAGTAGGCGGGACGGGCATTGAGATGGAGGGGCCGCGTGGTTCGTATGCCTGGCGGTTGGAGGAGATCCGTGAGCCTTCGAAGCTGGAGCTGACGCGGCCGTTGCGTCGGGAGATCGCCGCGGAATTGTTGCGACAGGACGGCGTTCTGGAGTCGGTTCAGCAGAAGTTGCAGCCGGCGCTGGAGGCGATGAAGGCGATGGGAAGTTTGAAGGCTGGTGAGTCGCTGAGCGAGGAGAAGGTGGAGGCGCTGCGTGAGAAGCTGGCGGAACATGGTCTGAAGTTGCAGCGGACGACGGCGTTTGCGCGTTCGCCGCAGGGGTTCATTCCGGGTGTGGGGTTGGCCGAAGAAGTTGTGGAGGCTGCGTTTGATTTGCGTGAGAACAAGCCGACGATGGATACGCTGGTCGCTTCGAGGGAACGGGTGTTTGCGTTGCGTCTGGCAGCGCGTGAGAGGCCAACGCGCGCCGGATTCCAGAAAGAGAAAAATAGCTTTCGCAAGGGCTATTTGGACGGGCGTAGTGATCGGATCGTTCAGGATCTGGTGAGCGCAAAGCTTACAGACGCCGAATTGACGGTCGATCTGAGTGCTCTGCGTATTAAATACGGTGTGCTTGCCAAGGAAAAATAAGTGTTAGCAATTCTGGGGGGCGCGAACGAGCAGGACGGTGTTTCGGCGCAGGGCTTCGGGCAGAAAAATCTCGATCGGGAGCAGGGCGCGGCCGCCGGACGTCAGGGAAAGCGCAGGAACCCACTGGCAGACGGATTTATCGAGTGGAAAGTTTCCCCACTCGGTAATGCCGGGGCGATCGGAGTAGGTGCGGCGCATGCGCATGGTTTCCAGCGCGAGGATGTCTTCGGCGCGCTGGGCCAGCGGATATTGCAGGGCGAAGTGCAGAAGTTCACGCAGGGAGGCGGGTTGCAGGCCGCGTGCCTGGAGGGCTTCGAAGGCTGTTTCATTGAGTTCGCCTTCGGCGTTTGCGTAGGGAACGAGGGCGTAGCGGCCTGAGGTCAGGGTTTGTGAGGCTTCTTCCGGGACGGTGCCTCGGTTGAAGGCTTCGCGCAAAAAGAAGTGCACAAACTCAAACTGGTTGGCTTCGACCAGTTCGCTTAAAGGCAACTCGTGGTCGATGTGCAGTGTAAAGACGTTGACTACTTCGCCGATTGAATCGGTGTGCGGCTGAGATGCGTGCATCATGAACCTCCAAAGTGAGCGTCTTGCCTGGTGAATGTTCGGGCATAGTCATGCCATACCGGATCGGTACTTGTCAAAGATCGCGAGTTTTGGGGGGAGTTCAAGCCGTGAAAAAAGAGCTTATAAAAAGCGGACTTCGCCGGTCATGACTTCGATGTGTTGACCGTCTTCGAGTTCGACGAGCAGTTGGCCTTCGGGGCCGATTCCGCGGGCGGTGCCGTGTGTGATCTGGCGGCTCGTGCTGGCGATGTGTGCGGGCGGTTGGAGGAGTTCGACGGTGCGGCCGGGGCTGCGGTCCAGGCGGTGCAGGTCGGGTAAAATGGCAGGGAAGCCGCCCTGGCAGTAGAGGTCGCAGCTCTGAACGATCGCGTTGCGAAGTGGTGAGAGGAGCGCCAGGCGGTCGTATTGTTGGCCGCTTTCCAGGGCAAGTGTGGTCAGGATGGGGCGCAGTTCTTGGGGGATCTGGTCGGCTTCGAGATTGACGTTGATGCCGACGCCGACGACGACCGCTTCGAGTTTTGTGCCGTTGGTGGAGGCTTCGGTGAGGATTCCGGCGAGTTTTCGGGAGCCGATGTAGAGATCATTGGGCCATTTGAGCCAGATATCGAGGTTGGTTTTCTGGCGGAGCACGTCGCAGATTCCGACGCCGGCCGCGAGCGTGAGGCCGGAAGCGCGGGCAAGGTCGAGGGTGGGGCGCAGGAGCACGGACATGTAGATGTTCAGGCCGGGCGGGGAGTGCCAGGGTTTTCGCTGGCCGCCGGTGTGGCGTCGGCCGCGGCCGGCGGTCTGGCTGTCGGCCACCCAGCAGGAGCCGTGCGGGGCCGGGGTGGAGGCGGCTTGCAGGGCCAGGGCGTTGGTGGAGTCGATTTCGTCGTAGAAATAGATCGGGAGCATGGTAGCCGTGAAATCGGTAGGAAATCGGTAAAATCGACGGTTTTATTGGCCCGGCTCCCGTCTCAGAGACGGGGGCCGGGCCAGTGTTTATGCGGATTTGCGTTGGATTAGAGCATTTTCATGGAAATGTCGACGGCGGGTGCGGAATGGGTCAGGGCGCCGGAGGAAATGAAGTCCAGGCCCAGGTTGCGCAGCTCGGGCAGGCGCTCGAGGGTGATGTTGCCGCTGGCTTCCAGAAACACCTGGTTGCGGCGTCCGCTCTTTTGGACTCGCGCGATGGCGTCGGCCATTTGTTGCGTTGTCATGTTGTCGAGCATGATGATTTCGGCGCCGGTTTCGAGGGCCTGATCGAGTTCTTCCAGGTTGGTGACTTCGATTTCGATGCGCAGGGTATGGGGGGCTTCTTTGCGAACGCGCTCAAAAGCCGGGCGGATGCCGCCGGCTGCTGCGATGTGGTTGTCCTTGAGCATGACGCCGGAAGCCAGGTTGAAGCGGTGGTTTGTGCCGCCGCCGCAGCGTACGGCGTATTTGTCGAGCGAGCGCCAGCCGGGCAGGGTTTTGCGGGTATCGACGATACGTGTCTGGACCTGTTCGGGATCGTCGGGCGTTCCGAGTGCGTCCACATACGCGCGGGTCAGGGTGGCGACGCCGCTGATGCGTTGCAAAAAATTCAGGGCCGTGCGCTCGCCGCGCAACAGGGAAACGGCGTCGCCTTCGAGACGCGCGAGGACGTCGCCTTTTTTGAGGGCATCGCTGTCTTTGGCGTGAAACACGCAGGCAATGCCGGCGTCAACGCGGGCAAAAACCGCGCGCACGACTTCCAGGCCGGCCACGATCAGGTCTTGTTTGGCGACAAGTTCGGCCGTGGCCGTTTCGCCTTCGAAAAATACCTGGGAGGTGACGTCAAATCCGAGCTCGTCTTCTTCAAGAGCCATGTCGATCAGGCGGGCCGTGCGTGGATCGATGAACAGATGCATGGGAAGTCTCCAGATTTTTGCAGTTATACGTTGGTGTAGAGATGCTCAGCTTCAAGACCGAGGCGCAGGAGTTTTTCGCTGACGATGCGCATCATGATGCCGGCGCCGCTTAAAAAAACGACGGTGTTGTGTAGCTCCGGGGGCGCTTCGTCGAAGGCGTCCTGCACATAGCGGTGCTGACCGGGCTCAGCCATATCGCGTTGTTCTTCGGTGAGATAAATCTGCACGCCCTCATCTCTCCAGCGCCCCATCTCCTCCACATACGCAAAATCCGCACTCGCCGATTCACCGTAATACAAGTGGATCGATGCCGGACGATGCGCCGGGTGCGCGTCCCAGTAATCCAAGACGCCGCGCATGGTCGCGATGCCGCTGCCGGTCGTGAACAGTAAAACCTGTTTGCCAGCGACCTGGTCGGCCGGAAAGCCGGAGCCTTCGGGTGGGGTTACGGATATTTGAGAGCCGCCGGCGAGTTGCTGGAAGGTCTGGCCGGCCTCGGAGGTGGCGTCGAGCAGAAATTCCCAGCGGTCCGATTGTGGGTCGGGGGCGTTGGTGAGCACAAAAAAGCGGGGTTCGAGTACGTCGGTGCTCAGCGTCACGTACTGGCCGGGGCGCGTATGGCTGGCTGCCAGCGCTTTGCTGACTTTGATCTGGAGCTGAATATAACGAGGGCCAACCGGTGTAAGCTGGACAAGTTCGGCGGGGGTTCGTTCGCGCTGGCAGTGGATGTCGCATTCGGGCATGGCCGTGGCGATGTGTTCCACGTGTCGGGCGATTTCCTGGTCTGTGTAATTCATGTTCTGGGGGCTCATTCATGTAGGCTACCGGTGCCTGCGGTGTTTTTCGGGGGCATCTGTAGCGTAAAATGGCGAGGAAACATAGAGGAAGGGGTGTTTTCGGTGTGGTGGGGAATGTAAAAGCACAGCAAAGGCGTGTCTCGCGCGAAGCCGCGAATTGTTGCGAAGGAAAGGCTGTGTAAAAGCACAGCAAAGGCGTGTCTCGCGCGAAGCCGCGAAGCCGCGAAGGGAAAAGCAAAGAAAGGTTCAGGGGAGCAAGGAAAAGTAGAGAGCGAGGATTCTCGGACGCGCATCTGCGCGTTCGGGGTGGGTGCGAGGATTCTCGGACGTGCATCTACGCGTTCAGGGTGCTTGCGAGGATTCTCGGGAGCGTCTTTTGGCGTTCGGGTGGTGTGCGAGGATTCTCGGAGACAACTTTTGTCGTCGGGATTGTGTTTTACGGATTTTGAAAATTGCAAAATGTCGATCCTGACGGTTCGGGGTGGGTGCGAGGATTCTCGGACGCTGATCTACGCGTTCGGGGTGGGTGCGAGGATTCTCGGACGCTGATCTACGCGTTCGGGGTGGGTG
>JBEBUW010000009.1:0-72282 GCA_040393065.1 Lujinxingia vulgaris
AAAAAAGAAGAAAAATTTTGCAGTGACGAGGCTCAAGTGCGTAAAAATTCTGGCAAAAAATTATAGAAAATTCTGAAAATGTAGAAATTTCTACATTTCTACGAATTTTAGCCGGGCCAGAAATTTCTGTAGGAAACGTCAGGACACGAGAAGACATAGAAAATCCGGACTGGCTCGATTGCCCCCGGCCAACTGAAAACCTCCTGTATACACAGGCCGGCTCGGCTGATTCGTTTCCAGAAAATTGCCCGGTCCTCAAAACCAGGCCCGCAAACAGTCATCGTTTGCAAAAGATATGTTGGACGATGAGGCCTCCGGGCTCGTGCTGAACCTCTCGGTTCGGCCTTCAGGGCAAGCCCTGGCAGAATCGGCCAATCGTGGTTTCCTACAGGCGTAGCGGGACTCTGGTTCCAGCGGAGCTTGTTTGCGGGCCACGAGGTGTGCGAGGGTTTTCGGGAACTTTTGGGACGGTGAAAATCAGGTGTGGAGGGTAGAGGCAATGGGTAAATGGGCGGTAATGGGAGCGATTTTCGGGATGTTGCGTCTGGTTGCGGCCTGTGCGCCGGAGGCGGATGGACCGAGTCATGAGACCTGTGCTCTTTTGCAGGATCGGAAGGCGTGCCTTGCTGCGGGGTGCACGGATTTCAAAAGCGCGAAATTTGGTCGTTTCGAAGGTGAGGTTTGTTGGCTGGAGCAGGAAATTGTTCCGGTTTGCGTGGTTCGTGAGGTGAGTCGGGGTGTCGAAAACAATGCGCAGCAGGGGTATCAGCGAACGGATGAGGACGGACACAAAGTCGTGATGCTGCTGGATTCTGATGTAGATGCGTTGAAGGGGTGGAGCCGCTGCGAGCGGGATTCCCATTGTGGCTGTAGCGGGTGAGGATCAGCGCGTGGCGTCCCAGGCCATGGTGGCGACGCCGAGGATGATGAGGGCGATGGCGGCGAGTTGGGTGGCGGAGACGTCTTCGCGGAGCAGGGTGATGCCGAGGCCGGTGGTGACGATGAGGGAGCCGCCGATGATGAGGGGGTTGCCGAGGGCGACGGGGATGCCGCGGCCGTAGACGTAGAAGGTGAGCATTTCGACCAGGCCGATGGCGACGCCGGCCAGCACGGCCAGGAAGATGCCGCGGTTGGTGACGTGGATGTCGGTGGTGGTGGAAAATCGCAGGTAAAGTAGAACGGCCAGGCCGAGGAAGGCGGCGACGAATTGCAGAATGACGGCGCCGAGCACGGCGTTGATATGGTCGGCGGAGAGCTTGATGAAGACGTTGTAGAGACCGAACATCAGGGCGGCCAGGGCAAGGAGCCAGTATGTCATGGTTTTTGATAAATTGAGGGAGGGGATGTAAGGGCGGACCTGGAGCAAAGTACTTGCGTGGTTTGGGTGTATTATAAAATGCGGCCTGGATATAGGGAAGATAAAGGTAGGTCTCGCGCGAGGCGGCGAGGGTAAAGAATTGAAAGGAAAGGACGAAGGACTGGCAGAGGTAGTTCTGGTGTTGGAACAGGAAGTTTCGGAAAGGATTGTGGGGCGGGCGCGGGCGCTGGGGTTTGATGCGGTGGCGATTGTGCGGGCGCAGCGTCTGGTGCGGGGCTCAGCGTATGTGGAGTGGTTGTCGGAGGGGCGGCACGGGGAGATGGGGTTTATGGAGAATTACCAGGATTTGCGGGTCGATCCGCAGGTGCTGGAGCCGGGGACGAAGAGTGTGGTGGTGGTTTTGAAGAATTATCATCGAGGGCCGGACCGGATAGGTGATGGTTTGCGGGTGGCGCGGTATGCGCACGGCGATGATTATCATGATGTTTTGCGGGCGCGGTTGCGGGAGCTGGGCGCGTTTATTTATGCGGAGACGGGTTCGGAGGTGGGGACGCGTTCGGCGGTGGATACGGCGCCGCTTTTGGAGCGCGATCTGGCGGCGATGGCGGGACTCGGGTGGGTGGGCAAGAACGCGATGTTGATTCATCCGGAGCTGGGTTCGTTTACGTTCATTGCGGAAGTTCTGGTGGGCGTGGAGCTGGCGGCGACGGATGTGCCGGTGGTGGAGCGGTGCGGGAGTTGTTCGCGGTGCATTGACGGGTGTCCGACCGGGGCGATTGTGAGTCCGTATATTATCGATGCCCGGCGGTGTATTTCGTATCTGACGATTGAGCTCAGGGGGCCGATTCCGCGGGAGTTGCGGCGGTTGATGGGCGATTTTTTGTATGGCTGCGATCTGTGTCAGTCGGTGTGTCCATGGAATCGCAAGGCGCCCAGTACGGATGATCCGGCGTTTGTGGCCAGGGCTACGTATGAGGGGTTGTCGGCGGTGGATTTGTTGGAGATGAGTGACGCGGCGTATGCGGAGACGTTTCGCAGGTCGGCGATTAAGCGGGCGAAGCGACGGGGATTGTTGCGAAACGCTGCGGTGGTGCTGGGGAATACGGCTCAGATAGGGGATGGGCGCGTGGTGGCGTGTTTGCAGGCGCGGCTTGTTGCGGAGCATGAACCGCTGGTGCGCGGGCATGTGGCCTGGGCGCTGGGGGAGATTGTGCGGCGGGCTGGTTTTTTGACCGAGAGTAGGTCGAATAACCTGGTGGAAAACCTGGCGGCAGCTGGCGAAGTCGTGGAGGTGTTGCAGACTGCGCTGGCTGCCGAGCAGGATGCGTATGTGCAGGAGGAAATTCGCGCTGCGTTGGAAGGAAACGGGTGAGGCTTAGAGGGTTACGCCGCCGTCGACGTCGATGCATCGTCCGGTGAAGTAGTCGCATTCGATGATGAAGCGGACGGCCTGGTAGATTTCGAAGGGAGTGCCGACGCGGCGAAGGGGCACGCCTTTGAGCATGGCTTCGAGCATTTCGGGGCGCATGCCTTGCAGGATCGGGGTGTCGACAAATCCGGGGGCGACGGCGCCGACGCGGATGCCGTACCTGGCGAGTTCTTCGCCCCAGAGTTTGGTGTCGGCGATGAGTCCGGCTTTGGCGGCGGAGTAGTTGGACTGGCCCTGGTTTCCGTGGCGTGCGACGGAGCTGATGTTGACGATGACGCCGGGTTTGATGTCGTTTTCGAGCATGTGCGCGGCGACTTCGCGGGTGCACAGAAACGGTCCGGTGAGGTCGATGTCGATGACTTTTTGCCAGTTTTCGAGGCTCATGCGATCGATTTTGCCGGTGTCGCGGTTGCGTTTGACGAGCAGGCCGTCGCGGAAGATGCCGGCGTTGTTGATGAGGGCGTTGACGTGGCCGAAGGCTTCAGCGGCTTTCTGGACGGCGTTGCGGACGTCGTCTTCGATCTGGACCTGGCCGGTGAAGGGGACGATGCGGCCGGGAAGGTTCTGGTTTTCGCTTTCTTGTTCGAGCGTGGCCAGGGCTTCGGCGTTGACGTCAAAGGCCAGAACGCTTGCGCCGGCTCTGGCCAGTTCGAGTGCAAAGGTGCGGCCCATACCGTTGGCAGCGCCGGTAACGATGATTTTCAGGTCTTCAATTTTCATTTTCAGCTCCTCGGCCTTGCACTTGACAAGGGCTTGTAGTTAACGTCTGCGCCCGCAGATGCCATAGCGTCCTGCGAGCAAAGTGTTTTTGTACGAAATTCGATCTATTACAGAATCTTACACCTTACGTAGAGCGTGATTTATCATGAGTAAGCCGACCTTCAAAGAGATCAGGGACGAAGCCGAATCTATCTATCAGACGTACGATGCGCGTTTTGCAGGAAAATCACGTGCTACCCGTAACGTGGAGCTGCTCGATGAGTTGATCGAGAAGTTGCAGGGGCTGATTGAGAATGGCCGTACGTTGCAAAATGGCACGCGTGATCCGGCGTTGATCAGCGTGTTGGAAATGGCCACGGACAATCTGGAAATTTATAAAAAGGAGCGCGCGGCGATTCTCGAAGCGAAGGAGAGTGGTCCGGCGATCGCGGAAGTGAGCGCGATTATTGTAGACGCGAATCTGGCGTTTTCTGCGTATCACCGCCATTTTGCGGGCAAAGATCGTCGCACGCGTGATCTGGGGCTGATCGATGAGTTGATTTCCGATCTGGAAGTCATCGAGAAGCGTTTTGAAGAACAAAAAGAGAATGATCCGGACAATGTGGCGACGAACCTGAATATCGTTCAGGAGAATCTGCGGCTTTACCGCAATGAGCGCGAGCAAATCGTGCTGGCGCGTCGCAGTGGCACGCAGTCCGAGCGTGGTGATGGGCTGGCGGCGATCGCCAACGGTCAGTTTAAGATTTACCGCGAGTTGTTTGCGGGCAAGAGCCGTACGTCGCGTCGACCGGAGCTTCTGGAGCGGATGATTGCGCAGCTTGTGCAGGTGCAGCGTGAGATGCAGGAGCTGGTCAATGGCGGGTATCGCATTGAGTCGCATCGTCGGAATCTCGATATTGTTCGCCAGAATCTGGAAATGTATCGCGGCGAGCTTAAAGAGATCAAAAAAGTTCGCGGAGAGCTGAGTGCCGAGCAGCTTGCTGGAAATCTGGGAGCGGCTGCGAATCAGACGATGGAACAGTATCGCGAGCATTTTGCGGGCCAGGATCGTCGTACGCGTGATCTGGAGTTGCTCAGCGCGCTCTGCGATCAGATGGGCGAGTTGAAGCGGCAGATGAGCGCAATTGCGGCGACGGAATCGCTGGAAATGAATGATCGCAACCTGGAGATCGTGACGGATACAGTCGTGATGTATGAGAACGAGTATCGTCAGGTTGAACAGGCTCAGGCGGGTTGAGGTCGGTGATCGTAATGTTGCATTAAACGTGGTTGTGACTGCTCATGGCGCCTATGTCCTGGAATAAAACTTTAGAAGTTTATCTGGAAGGATTGTTGGCCGTGAGCGGTCAGGACGAACGTTTGCGGCATAGTTTTGCAGCGTTTTGCGAGCTTGTGGACGCGCTGGGTGTGGAGCGTTCGGAGGTGGAGCGGACGCTGGAGGTTTTGCAGCGAAGCTCTGCGCAACCCGGCGAGGTTTTGCAGGCAGTGCTTGCACTGGCGGACCGACCCGGGGGGCGCGCGAGTTTGCAGACGGCGGGGGCGCTGAGGGTTTTTGTGACACTTGCAGCGCAGGGGAGTTATCCGGCGTGGGCGTTGATTCGTCATCCAGAAGAACTGGTTTATCTGACGAATCAAAAGAACTGTGATGTGATGCTGGGTGGGATTTCGCTGGCTCAGACGTTTTTGCGGGCGATTGAGCAGGGCGCTGCGGACGAGCATCCAGAAGTGCGGTGGGCGCGGACGTTGCAGGTTTTGCGCCGGGGTAAGTTGCGGGAATCGCTCGGGGTTTTTTTGTGTGAAGTGGAAGGGGAATCGTCGGTTCGGCAGACCACGGCGGAGATTGCGGATCTGGCGCAGGCTTGCTTGATGGTGGCGGTTGAGGAGGGGGCGCGTGTGCTGGGGGATGCGTCGTTGGCGGATGATTTTTGTGTGCTGGGGATGGGAAAACTTGGCGGACGCGAGCTGAATTATAGCTCGGATGTCGATTTGATTTATATCTGTGCGGATGAGGTGGTGCAGGATCCGGAGCGTCGTCAGCAGATCGATGCGCTGGCGCGGTGGGTGACGGCGGCGATGGATACGACGACGGAGGACGGGTATGTGTTTCGGGTCGATTTGCGGCTGCGTCCGGAGGGGAGTCTGGGGGCGTTGGTTTTGCCGGTCAGTGGCATGCTTACGTATTATTTGCAGTGGGGGCGGACGTGGGAGCGAAGCGCGATGCTGAAGGCGCGCGCGGTGGCCGGAAATCTGGCGCTGGGGAAGAAGTTTCTGGAGGGGCTGGAGCCGTTTTTGTTTCGGAAGTATCTGGATTTTTCGGTGATCGACGATCTGCGTGCGATGAAACAGATGGTGAATGAGAACGCGCAGCTTTCGGCGACGATGGGATTGCCGACGCTTCCGGCGGGGAATTTTCGCGGGGGAAAGGCGGGGGAGAGATTGCCCGATGCGTCCGGGGCTGGTGAGCCCGGGCGTCGAAGTGGCTCTTTGAAAGAGCGTCTTTTGGGGCAGTTGCAGTCGCAGGGTGTGCGTGTGCCGCGTACTTCGTCTTCGTCGTCTTCGTCGTCTTCGTCGTCTTCAGGTTTCAGGCAGAAACGGATTGAGGAGTCTGAACGCAATGTGGTGCAGAACGTAGTGCAGAACGGGGCACGAAATCCGGGTCGGGAAGAAGTTTCGGAGTCCTTTTCGCCCGGGTGGGACGTCAAAATTGGTGTGGGTGGGATTCGGGAAATCGAGTTTTTTGTGCAGGCTTTGCAGCTTGTGCACTGTGGGACGCGTCCGGGATTGCGGGTGCGTAGCACGTTGGATGCGCTCGATCGGTTGTTGTATGCAGGGCTTTTGAGTCATGAAGATCACGCAAGTCTTGCGGATGCGTACGATTTGTTTCGGCGGCTCGAGCATCGGGTGCAGATGCAGCACGATCGTCAGGATCATAGATTGCCGGCGGATGAAGAGGGATTTCGTGCGTTGAGTGCGCGGATGGGATATTCGGCGGACAGATTGCGTGAGGAGATCGGGCGGTGTCGCTCGCAGGTTTCGGCGATGTTCGGGCGTTTGTTCTGGGATTCGGAGCGGTTGAGCGATCAGCCTACGGTGGGGGAGCAGCGGCCGGCGGAAGTGGCCACGGTGTTGGCGGCGCCGCCAGATCAGCTTCATGCGCCGGCTATTTTAGCGGCGCTGCGGGAGCTCGGGTTTCAGCGTCCGCGACAGGTGGCCGGTCAGCTTCAGATTTTGCGGGAAAAGTCGTACGGACCGTTCGCTTTGCATGAGCGATTTAAGCACGGCGAGCTTGCGGCGTATTTGTTCGACGCTTGCCGGGCGGCGCCGGATGCAGATCAGGCATTTAGTTTTTTGACGCGTTTGTTTACGACGGTGGGTGACCAGCCTGGCTATTATCGGATGTTGTTCGAAAATCCGCATGCAGCGCGTTTGCTCTTGCACGTGTTTGGTTCGAGTCGGCTGTTGTCGAACATTTTGTTGCGCGAGCCAGAGATGTTTGAACGGCTGGTGAGTGTGGGCACGGCGGCAATCTGGCGCGAGCGGGAGGAAATTAGCGGAGAGCTGGAAAGAAGGCTGCGCGGGGTGGACGATCCGGATCGGAGATTTGGACGGATGCGGCGTTTTCAGCAAGAGGAGACGTTGCGCATTGCGCTGCATGAGATTGCCGGGGCGAGTAGCATTGAGCAGACGACGCGGCAGTTGAGTTTTGTGGCGGAGAGCGTGATTGATGCTGCGTTGCAGGAGGTGATTCTGGGGCTGGGCGCGCGTTTGCCGGCCGAGGGGCGTGCACTGCTTGTGCCGGAAAAATTGCCGCTGGTTGTGCTGGGGATGGGAAAGTTGGGCGGGCAGGAACTGAGCTTTGGCAGCGATCTGGACATGATTTTTGTGTACGAGGCGGATGAGGCGCTGGGGCTGGATCCTGTGTTTTTTACGCGTCTGGCACAGCGTTTGATTCGGGCGTTGTCATCGACGACGGACGCGGGAAGTTTGTACGACGTGGATATGCAGCTGCGGCCGTCGGGCGCGCAGGGAACGCTTGTGGTCAGTGTTGGCGCGCTGGAAGCGTATCATGCGTCGGCTGCCGAACTGTGGGAGCGTCAGGCGTTGCTGCGTGCGCGGCCGCTTACGGGGCGCGCCGATTTGCGGGCGCGGGTTTTGGAGTTGCGTGCGGAGTTTGCCTTTGAGCGGGCGCTGCCAGAGGACGCGAGAGCGCAGATGTTGGCGATGCGCGCGCAGATGAATGAGGCAGCGCATGTGGGGAGTTCTGGTGTGGTGGATATCAAGCTGAGTCCGGGGGGATTGGTGGATATTGAGTTTTTGACGCAATATTTGCAGCTGCGTTTTGGGCGCGATGCAGCAGCGGATGATGATGCACGGAGCCAGAATACGCTGATCGCGTTGCGAGGGTTGGAGCAAAACGAGACGTTGAGAAAGACGTATCCGGGGCTCAACTTTTCTGCACTTCGGCGAGATTATCGTTATTTGCGGCGTGTGGAAGCGCGGCTTCGGATGAGTGATATTCGGGCGGACAGCAGGCTTCCGGAAGAGGAAGAGGCGATTCGCGTTCTGGCGCGTCGGCTGGGATTTCAGGGGGCGCAGGCAGGCTGGCAGCTTCGCCATGAGCTGGATCAATTGCAGTTACGAGTACGTGCAACGTATGAGGAAGTTTTCCGTACTTGAGCAGGTTCTGGGTGCGGCGCACCTTGCATGGGACGGTACTTTCGTTGCCAATCAAGGTGTGATACTTGCCTTGGGAAACGCGTTAGACATCGGAAGTTGCGCGTCGATTTTGCGATGTCCGATTCGATTGATGGATTAACAGTCATTCAAATGTAAGGAGATGATGTGGCAATCACAGCAGATAAGATCTGGATGGACGGCAAGCTGGTGGACTTTGAGGATGCCAATATACACGTTCTCTCCCATACGCTGCATTATGGTCTGGGCGCATTTGAGGGCATTCGCTGCTATAAGCGAGCCGATGGGCGCTCCGCGATTTTCCGACTTCGCGAACATATCAAACGCCTCTTTGAGAGTTGTCATATTTGTCTGATCGATGTGCCGTATACACAGGCGGAAATCGAGCAGGCATGTATCGACACAGTTCGTGAAAACGGATTTGAGAGCTGCTACTTGCGGCCGATCGTGTTTCTAGGGCATGGCGAAATGGGACTGGGGGCGATGAGCAACCAGGTTCGCGTCGCGGTGATTGCCTGGAACTGGGAGTCGTATCTGGGCGAAGAAGGCGTACGCAACGGGATTCGCGCGAAGGTTTCAAGCTTCAATCGCCACAGTGTAAATTCCGCGATGGTGAAAGGAAAAATCACCGGGCAGTACGTGAACAGCGTACTTGCCAAGCGTGAAGCGATGGCCATGGGCTACAAAGAAGCGATTATGCTCGACAGCGAGGGCTACGTTTCGGAGTGCTCCGGCGAGAACATTTTTGTGGTCAAAGACGGCGAAATTATTACCACGCCTCAGGGAAGCTCAATTCTCGGCGGCATTACTCGCCATACGCTGATTACGCTGGCTGAAGAGCGTGGCTACAAGATTACGGAAGCACGTTTTACGCGTGATATTGTGTACTGCGCTGACGAAGTTTTCATGACCGGAACAGCTGCAGAAGTTACGCCTGTGCGCGAAGTTGATGATCGAAAAATCGGAACGGGCGCTCCTGGTCCGATTACGATCGATCTGCAAAACGCGTATTTCGATCAAGTTCGCGGCAGTGCTGACAATCATCCGGAATGGTTGGCATACATTCAGTAACTGCTTTTGCGGGGGGAGCCATCTTGTTCGCGTCCGTAGCGAAGTTTCGAGAATCTTATAATTTTTTTATTTCTCTTGCTTTGTTTTCTAGGCGTTTATGGTTCCTCGCCGCTTTACAAATTAGCACTGCAAAGATTTTCGCGTATCGAAGGGGCGTCCCTAGACCAGTGGAGTCAGCAACGATACGTGGTGTGCTACTAGCGAACTTAATCTGATTTCTGCCCAATGAATGGAGAGAATGCTGATGACCATGAATATGAATAAAATTGTAGAGCTTCTTGGTGAGGATGCTTCGTTGCTTGAGCACAAAGCCCAGGGCATCCCTAAAGAGCGGTTGCACCTGCCGGGCCCTGATTTTGTGGATCGGATTTACAGCCAGTCGGATCGTTCTCCGCGTGTACTGCGTAGCTTAGAGACGCTGTTCGGGCATGGTCGCCTGGCGCATACCGGGTATCTGTCGATTTTGCCGATCGATCAGGGCATTGAGCACACAGCGGGCGCGTCGTTTGCCAAGAATATCGATTATTTTGATCCGTCCAACGTTGTGGAGCTTGCGATCGAGGGTGGTTGTAACGCGGTGGCCTCGACGATGGGTGTGTTGGGGATGGTTGCGCGTAAGTACGCGCACAAAATTCCTTTTGTTGCCAAGCTCAACCACAACGAGTTGCTGACGTATCCGAATAAACATGACCAGATCATGTTTGGAACGGTCGAGCAGGCATTTGATATGGGCGCGGTCGCTGTGGGTGCCACGGTTTATTTTGGCTCGGAGCACTCGAACCGGCAGATAATCGAAATTTCAGAAGCATTTGCGCGTGCGCATGAGCTTGGAATGGCTACAATTTTGTGGTGTTATACGCGCAATGATGCCTTCAAATCGGGCGGCGTTGATTATCACAATGCGGCGGATCTGAGTGGGCAGGCCAATCATCTCGGCGTGTCGATTCATGCGGATATTATCAAGCAGAAGCTGCCGGAAACGAACGGTGGTTTTCGGGCAATTAAAAACCCGGATGGGTCGACCTACGGGCGCACGGACGACAAAGTTTATAGCGAACTTGCTCAGGACAATCCGATTGAACTGACGCGCTATCAGCTTGCCAACTGCTATATGGGACGTTGTGGACTGATTAATAGTGGCGGCGCTTCGGCTGGTGTAAGCGATTTGAAAGAGGCGGTATTGACGGCCGTGGTTAACAAACGTGCCGGCGGAACAGGCCTGATTCTTGGGCGCAAGGCATTCCAGCGTCCACGCAAAGAAGGCATTGAGATTCTTCATGCAGTACAGGATGTATATTTGAACCCCGAAGTTACCATCGCTTGATTATTGATTGATGCAAGCAATGCGCGCCGTGTGCATTGACCAGCCAGAGGAGTTTTGAATGCAGTGGAAAAAGGTTGTTGGCGTTGGTCTGGTATTTGGTCTTGGATTGTCATCAGCGGCGTGTTCCACGAATTATATGGTCGACCGGGTGGTCGGCCGTAGCATGAGCCGTGCCACGGATCAGGTTGGAGATCGGATTGGCACGGCTCTTGGCGATGCGATTACCGCGCATATGCTGTCAAAGATTGGGCCTGAGATGATCCGGGTCTATTCGCTGAGTTTGTTTCAGCTTCTTTTTTATCAGGGCGGATATTCCTTCCAGTTTTCTGGCTATCAACCTGGCGAGTATACCCGCTGGGATGCACAGGGACTTGCGCAGGGCGACTGGTTCGAGAAAGCATTGCTCAAGCGCGAAGACGATGGCGGCGAGTGGTGGCGCGTTGAATCGCGTGGAACGGATGATGATGGCAAGCCGGTCGAGCTGATTCTCGAAGCACTTTTTAGTCCGGAACAGGAAGATGGAACGCGTCGGATTTTGCGGATGCGTGCAAAATATCCAAATCAGCAAGAAGCTCAAGAAGTGCCCATCAGCGAACAGGATGGAAGTTGGGCGGTTCAGACGACCTACACACTGACGAAAGAAAGTGTGGAAGGCATGAAGATTGGCGCGGAAGCGGTCAAGACGCCGGCTGGCACATTTGAAACAGATCGTTTGCGCACAAGTCAGGTAGCTACTGCGAACGCATTGAACTGGTGGGTTACCCAGAGTGATGTTCCAGGACGTGTGGTTCAGTACAGCCAGGAGCATGCCGAAGACGATAGTTCGGATTCCAAACCAGAAGTAGTGTATAAGGTAACTTTGATAAAGTACGGCAATGATGCAACCGCTTCTAAGTTAGGGGTTTTTTAATACTGCTTGATGGCAAATGTCTTACGCAAGCTTTTTGGGAGTGAACCAATGTCTGTTTTAGTGCTGAATGATTTTTCTGAGCATTCGATTGCGGCTTTGCATATGGCAGCGGACGTGGCGAATCGTGCGTCTTCGGAGCTCGTTGTGATGCATGTGGTGGATATTTCGACGGGCGACAATTCCTGGCGAATTCTTGTGGAAGCTCCGGACGAAATTGAACGGACGGCAATTCAGCAGGCACGCGTAGAACTGGAGGCTCTTGTTCAGGCAGAAATTCCGGCAGAAAATCGGCCGAAACGTGTGCGTTTTGTCGTCGAGCTGGGCAATCCCATCGATAAGATCATGATGCAGATCCAGGCATTGGAGCCACGGATGGTTGTGGCTGGTATGCATGGCAAAAGTGGCGTGAAAGAATTTCTGCTTGGAAGCATGGCGAATCGTCTGGTGCGACAGTGTGTGTTTCCGGTAGCGCTTGTACCGTCGGCACAGAAATCAACAGAAGTGAAGACGATTGTGGCGCCGGTTGATTTTTCGAAAGCAAGTCTGGGGAGTTTACAGTATGCGGCTGAGCTTGCGCGTGAGCGTGGCGCGGCATTGCAGATGGTGCATGCTTTTGTCATTCCGGAATTGTCAGGATTGCATACCTCGACGCGCGATGTGGCAGCACAGCTTCAACAAGTTGCTGCTGGCAAGCGTCAACAAATCCGGGAGTACAGCGCGGGAATTGATTTAGAAGGAATTGAGCACGCCATTACGATCATCCAGAATTCGCCACATCGTGCGATTGTAGATTTCGCACGGCGTGAGCGTGCTGACCTGATTTGCATGGGAAGTCATGGACGTCGTGGTTGGGCACGGTTTTTTCTGGGAAATACGGCAGAACGAGTTTTGCGTGAAGCACCATGTACCGTCGTTACGGTGTGTACTGAAGCTGAACCTTGAATGCCGCCGTCGCCTGTCTTGACGAGCTATGGGTGCGGCATTAAGGAACATTGTCGGAGAAAACTCTGAACTATACAGAATAAATATTGCAGTCTCGCGCCGCAAATTTTCAGGTGTAAAAGCCTTATATCGGGCGCGTTTACGGAAACTTTTGTTTGGATTGAGAACAGCCATGGCAAAGGGTACGAACAGTAAGAATCTCGACCAAGTCGAGGAGAACAACGGACGTGAAGAAACGCCGTTTACCCCCGGGCGCCACGAACTTCCTTACGACCATCTTTTGTTTAAAGGAAAAACTGAGAAAGGTCTGGAAAAGAAAGTTTTGAAAGAGCTCGGCGCAGAAAAAATCCTTAAGATGTTTGAAGATATGGTGCGTCTGCGTCGGTTCGAGGAACAGGCTGGCCGTGCTTATCAGATGCGCAAAATCAAAGGTTTTTGCCATCTTTATATCGGACAGGAAGCTGTTGCTGTTGGGACAATGGCTGCTTTGACAGAGGCCGATTCGGTTGTCAGCCATTATCGTGAGCATGGTCATGCGCTGGCGCGTGGGATGACTTCCAACGAAGTCATGGCCGAGCTTTTTGGCAAGCGTGATGGCTGTGCCAAAGGTAAAGGCGGCTCGATGCATATTTTTGATGCTGAGCGTAATTTTTACGGTGGTTGGGGCATTGTCGGCGGACAGATTGCACTGGGCGCCGGTGTAGCTTTCGCACATAAGTATCGCAAAGAAGACGCAGTGTGCGTGTGCTATCTGGGTGATGGCGCCATCCACCAGGGAATCGTGCATGAATCGCTCAATATGGCGGCTTTGTGGGGCTTGCCGCTGATTACAATCATCGAGAATAATCGCTATGCCATGGGAACTTCGGTAGAGCGAATCAGTGCAGTAACGGACCTGACCCAAAAGGTCGTGGGTTATGACATGTACGCCGAAACGGTGGATGGTCAGGACGTGTTTGCGGTTTATAGCGCGGTGAAGGCTGCCGCTGAGCGCGCTAAGGAAGGTAAGCCGAGCTTCCTGGATATTCGGACGTATCGCTACCGCGGTCATTCCATGACAGATCCGGCAGATTACCGCTCCAAGGAAGAAGTGGAGCAGGAACAGGATCTGCGGGATCCAATCGTGCGTTTGCGTAACTGGATTTTGAACAACAAAATTGCGACCCAGGAAGAGCTAAACGCCATCGATGATGCGATGGATGCCGAATGTAAAGCCAGTGTTGTGTTTGCCGACCAGTCTCCGATGCCTGATGTGAGCGAATTGACCACCGACGTGTACGTCGAATGGCCTTTTGACATCGAATAATCCAAATGTAGCCTTTCAATCATCGGAAATGATCTCTGCGATGAATGTTTTTGTGAAAATATGCAGGTCGTTTTCGGGGATGTTGAACGCTCTTGAAGTGAGAAATTCATGCGTGAAATAGCATATCGTGATGCCCTCAATGAAGCTCTGGCCGAAGAGATGGAGCGCGATGAGCGCGTCTTTTTGATCGGTGAAGAGGTTGCCGAATACAACGGTGCCTACAAGGTAAGCCGTGGGTTGCTCGATCGTTTTGGTGCACGTCGCGTCATTGATACTCCGATTGTAGAAGCTGGTTTTGCCGGCATTGGAGTTGGTGCAGCCATGACGGGTCTGCGACCTGTGGTTGAGATGATGACCTTTAACTTCGCGATCCTGGCGCTGGATATGATCGTCAACCATGCTGCCAAAATGCGTTATATGTCGGGCGGTCAGCTTTCGTGTCCGATCGTCGTCCGGGGTGCTGGCGGCGCGGGTGGCTCTCTGGGAGCGCAGCACTCGCAATCGCTCGAAGCTCAGTATGCTCATATTCCCGGTCTGAAGGTGATGATGCCGGCCACGCCTTATGATGCCAAGGGCATGCTGAAAGCGGCGATTCGTGATCCGGATCCGGTGATTTTTATTGAATCTGAAGTTCTCTACGGCTTTAAAGGTGAAGTTCCTGAAGAGGAATACATCATTGAGCTTGGCCAAGGGGACATCAAGCGCTCGGGAGCTGATTGCACCATCGTTACCTGGAGCCGTATGGTCCATTTCAGTCTGGAAGCAGCCGAAATCCTCGCCAAGGAAGGAATCGACGTAGAAGTTGTCGATCTGCGAACGATTCGGCCTTTCGATAAAGACATGATCCGGGAATCGGTGAAAAAGACGAATCGTGTTGTTGTGGTCGAAGAAGGCTGGCCCATGGCGTCGGTAGGTTCTGCGATCTCGGATTTTATATCACGTGATTTGTTTGACTGGCTCGATGCGCCTGTTGGACGCGTGCATCAGCGCGATGTTCCGATGCCTTATGCATACAATCTTGAGCCATTGTCCTTGCCGAGCGCGGAAGGCAT
The DNA here is from genome assembly GCA_040393065.1 of Lujinxingia vulgaris. GTDB lineage: Bacteria > Myxococcota_A > Bradymonadia > Bradymonadales > Bradymonadaceae > JACCWM01. The sequence goes on from JBEBUW010000009.1 coordinate 14,768, forward strand.
TGCTGAGGCCGTTCGAGCTGCATGCTACCGAAATAAATAAGCGAACAGACTTTTGGATAGATGCCCTGTTTGCTGATTACAGAATAAGAAAACGAGGATTCGATGGCTGAAGTGATGGAAATGTTGGCGTTGAGCCCAACAATGGAAGAAGGCACGCTGGTCGAGTGGCTCAAAAAAGAGGGCGACACGGTCGAAGAAGGCGAACTGCTGGCTGAAGTGGAAACCGATAAAGCGACAATGGAAATGGAGTCGTTTTTTGGTGGCACGATTCTGAAGCTCCTGGTCGAAGCCGGTGCGACGGTAAAGGTCGGCGATCCGTTGGCGATTATCGGTAAGCCCGGAGAAGACATTTCTTCTCTGGTAGGTGGCGAGGCTGCAGCAGCGGCGCCGGCTGCTGAGGCGCCCAAAGCGGAAGCCGCTTCGGAACCAGCTCCCAAAGAGGCAGCCGCGGCTCCTGCAGCAAAAACTGTTGCGCAGGAAGCAGGCGACGGCAGACTGAAGGCCAGTCCGCTTGCACGCCGGATGGCGGAGGATGCTGGCATTGCGCTGGAGAATATCACGGGTTCGGGTCCGCAAGGGCGTATTGTAAAGAGCGATGTTGAGCAGGCAATGGCCAGCCCGGCGCCGAGTGTTTCTGCTCAGCGTCCTGCTGCAGCAAGTAGTGAACTTGCGGCTGGCGATGTGAAGCGCAGCGAAATTGGCCTGACTCAGATGCGGAAAACGATTGCTCGCCGCCTGGCGCAGGTCTGGCAAAGCACGCCGCATTTCTTCTTGACGATGGACATCGACATGGGACCTGCCATGGCACAGCGCAAGCTTATCAATGAGCAAATCGCGGCGGCCGGTGGCGATTGGAAGGTTTCGGTCAATGATATGATCATCAAAGCCTGTGCCAATGCGCTGGCGAATTTCCCGCAGATGAATGTGGGTTATGAGAATGAGCAGCTGTTCCAGTTTGAAGAAGTGAATATCGGTGTTGCCGTCGCTATCGAGGACGGTCTGATTACGCCGACGATTCGCAATGCTGATGCGAAGAGTCTTGGCGCGATTGCGCGTGAGGCGCGCGAGTTGGCTATTCGAGCTCGTGAGAAGAAGTTGCGTCCGGAAGAGTATTCAAGCCATACGTTCTCGATCAGCAATCTTGGAATGTACGATATCGATGAGTTCACCGCTGTGCTCAATGCGCCGGATGCGGGCATCCTTGCCTGTGGCGCTGTGAAGCAGGTTCCGGTCGTGAAAGACGGCGAATTGACGGTGGGAACACGGATGAAAATAACACTTTCGTGTGATCACCGTGCGGTTGACGGCGCCGTGGGCGCTTCGTTCCTGAAAGAAGTGCGCAGCCTGCTTGAAAACCCGATTTTGATGATGGTCTGATGCTGTGATGCCCCGGCGGCCTGTTGCTTTAGCGGCAGGTCGCCGGCGGGCATTCGCCTTCGATGCGGCTGTACATCGGCATATCTCTGGCCATATCCAGCGTCGCGTTGCACTGAGCGCGGGCAACTTCCCTGGCTTGCTCGGCATCGGGCGCCGTTCCCCAGCCACAAATCATATCTTGAGGGGCATTCTGACAGTCTGGCGTCGCGTGATCGAGCGGACAGATTTGCACGCATGAAAAACAGCCAGCCTGGCCTGAGTTGGAGGGAATTTCCGGTTCTGGGACGGGGGCAGGCTCAGGAATTTCAGGCTGTGCAATGGCTGCTATCGAGTTTTTTTCCTCGTCGGGTTCCGGGGGAGAAGACGTAGGTTCTGCTTCCTCGCCGATGATCCCTTGATGTGCGATAGGCGTGGCATCTGCCGGTAAGGAGATTACGGCAAAGGGGTCATGATCGACGGGTGGCGGTTTGCCGATCATTGAATCGGGCTCGGCGCTGGGAGGCGTACTGAAATTAAGAGCGCAACCAGGAGTGTAGCTGAGAAGCAAAACGGCCAGAATGCAGGGGAGAAGTCGAAATCCTGCCAGGAAGCGGCCGTGTAGAGTGCTGACAGGTAGATTATTCACTATCGATGTCTCGAAATGCCCAGAGATGACTGGCGGCGAAATTCAGAAACATCGCGACGCCAATTCCGGTAATGACAGAAATACTAGGACTGAGGTTGATCTCGAATACGATCAACTCAATATGGGACCACAGAAGTCTGAAGCTGAGCCAGGCGACCGCCAGTTGAGCCAGACCGGCGGCAGAGGCGGTGACGTAATATTTGCCAAGTCGGATGAGGGTATCGCGTCGGGTACCTTTTTGCCGATCACCCCAGGTCCACAGATCGTTGAGGATGAAATTTGTAAAAATACTGATGAGCAGGCCGGCAGCATTGGCCGTCGTAAAGCGCGGATCGCCGGAAAGCGCGGAGGGCAAGAGCAGCCGAAAGCAGAGTTCAAAAACGAGCAGATTGACCAGGACTCCCGAAGCGCCAACGCTGGCGAATTTAAGCAAACGGGTGCGATTGGTGCGTAACCAGCCCAGAATTCCTGTCCGGGTGGATTCTGGTGGGGTTCTAAGAACTGCTTCGGTGCTGTTGGATGGGTTGGACTGCATGCGATAAATTTCCGGCCGGGAGGGAGGATTTCCACGATTTAATATGAAACTCGAGTGGAAGAAACGAGTTACACGGCAATAAAAACCGTCTGGTAGTCAGCGTAATACCGAAAACCGATGCGCATGTACACGCGTTTTGCTGCTTCGTTGCTTTGATTGACGTAGAGCGTGAGCAGGGGCAGGCCGGTGGCGAAGAGTTTATCGCAGAGATCGAACATTGCCTGTGTGGCGATTCCCTGGCTACGAACGAGGGGATTGGTGAAGACGCCGGAAATTTGTGCGCCAATTTTGCCATCGGCCGAAATATCGGCTTTGAAGAGCAGGCGATGATAGGAATCGATCCAGACATAACTTCTACCATGATCGATGCGATGTTCGACATGGCGCCGGAATAATTCCGGGTCGCGTACGAGTGGATCTTCCAGGGTTTCTTCGCGGTGCATGCGCGCACTGGCCAGAAAGAGCGCGTCGAGGTCGGCGTATCGGGCCTGTCGGAGCTCGGAGGGGTTTGGAAATCGCTGCCGATGTTGTTTGCGCGCCTGCTCAAGCATATCTGCGGTCAGGTAGTAAAACTCCTGGTCTTGAATCAGGCGTGCACGGGGTGAGGGGCGCGACTGGCCGGGAAAACTCTCGCTGTAGGCTTGCCAGAAGGGAGCTACGGCATCTTTTGAGGAAACAATATGGTGCAAAGAGGTGGGAAGCTGGCGATACCATTGGCCGAGACGGCGTGCGGCGGCTGGTTCGCGCGAGTCGAGCAGAAGGAGGCGGTTGGTAATGACCAGTGCTACGGCGATCAGTCGATTATCCGGACCGCCACGCAGGGCACGAAAGTGAAAGGAGTCGCGGTGTGGTGCTTCGACACCGTTTTTTTCGAGCCAGCAAATGGGGAACAGGTTGAGTGGCGTATCTTCGCGCAAAAAGTCCATCAGCTCGTGATAGTCTTTTGCGCGAAGAAGGATGGTGTCATCCTGATGTGAATTCGGGCTTTGCCAGATCGCCATGGGAGAACGCGGTTACTAAAACCCGCTCTTGAAGGGGTCAAAGTCCAGATCGAGATCGAGCGTCTTTTTCTTGGGAGCCGCTTTTTTCGCGGGTGCGCTCTTGGTCGAAGTGGCTTTGGTAGATGAGCTAGATGCCGGGCGGCTGGAGCGCGATGTTGAGCGAGCTGCGGTCGCCGGCGCGCTGGGTTCTTCCACGACGGGTTCGGGTTTGGGGAGAGGCGCAAAGCCTTTTTCAACAAGCAAAACCTGGCTATCTTTGGGGCTATAAATGGCTTTGGCGTAAGCTGTGTTATCTACTTGATAACTGCCTTTCATCATCATCACGACAACGACGGCGCTGACAGCCACCAGGGCAACTACAGTGCCCAGGACGACGAGAGCGGTCGTATTGGATTTTTTGGCTACCGGCGCTGCAGCGCCAGGAGCGGCCTGGGGCGCGGCCTGTTGTGCTTGTTCCGGCGTCGGGGCATGTTGGCTTTGCGAGGCGTAGGCTGCCTGTCGGGCTTGTTCCTCGGCCTGTTGTGCTTGCTCGGTTTCAGCGGGATCGACGGGTGGTTGCCATAAGCCGCTTTCCTTGAGGTCTTCGATCTTTAAGGCTTCTAGTTTCTGCGTGCGGCGGACTTCGACCTGTTGGAGGCGGTCCATTTCGGCAGAAATTCTGGCTTCGGCCTCAGCGCGCCGAAGTTGTTCCTCGGCTTCTTTTTGGCGTCGGGCCTCTTCCTCACGGGCACGTATTTCGGCTTCAATACGTTGTTGCTCGAGAGCGGCATCGGTTTCGGTTTCATTCAAGATACTGGCTAAGAGATCGCCGGCATCGTCATCACTGGCCCATTTTACCGATGCTTTTTTTCCGTAATTTTGGTTGCTCACGAATCGCTCCTGATGTGATGCGTGTCAAGGGTACTGCCTTCACAGCCCTGTAGTATAGGGTGAGTGGATGGATTGCACAACCGCTCAGGCGGGGGAATCTACAGAGATGTATACGCAACGCAGAGCAAAAAGATCTGAAGTTCAGTGTTTTATTGAGAAAGGTAATAATAAGGAGTCTGGCGCTTCTCTGCTTCGGAGCCGGCTTGAAAAATTAGCGTGAAAAGCGAAAAGGCCAGCGTCCGGCCAGCGTGAAGACTTCTTTCTGCTGGAGTGCATGGCGAGTAATGGGAGCGGTTCCCAGAAATGTGCCGTTGTGCGTGATCAGGTCGATTAGCAGCACATCGCCTGTTTCCAGAGGAAGAATCAAGGCGTGTTCTGGATCGACGGCGTCGTCGGGAATGACGATGTCACAGCGTCCGAGATCGCGACCGATTTTCAGGCCAGCGCGGCGCAGAATGATTCGGCCCGGGGCAAGTTTTCCGGACAGGTCTTCGAGATAACCAAAGGAGCGTGGTTCGGGGAGCGGGCGTGGCTCGAAGGGTTCGAATCCGCGGGGATCGGCCTCTCGTTTTCGAAGGCCGGCGGCACGGCCTAGTTTGACGATCGTGGTCGGCGTATTGGTCGAGGCTTCTAATTGATAGAGACAGTGGCGAAGGGCTGCGTCCATATCGCCGGCGGAGAAATATCGATCTTCTGGTTCTTTTTGGAGGGCGCGCAGAATGATTTTTGCCAGAGATTCCGGGATGTCGGGGCGGAGTTCGCGTGGATCGGGCGCTTGTTCCAGTTCGATGCGTTTCATGAGGAGGTAGCCTTCATCGCCATCAAAGGGAACATCGCCTGTGAGCATTTCGAATAAGGTTACGCCGATTCCGTACAGGTCAGCGCGGTGATCGACGGTGCGCGGGCTGGTAAGCTGTTCGGGCGCCATGTAGACCATGGTGCCGACGAGATCGCGGGATTCGGTGACACGCGCATTTTTTGCGCCGATTTCTGCGCGTGCAACGCCAAAGTCGGCGATTTTTACGACGCCTTCGGGTGTAATCAGGATATTTTCGCTTTTGATATCGCGGTGCACAATGCCGTGATGGTGTGCGTAGGCCAGGGCGTCGAGTGCCTGCAAAATAACTGCGATCGCGCGCGTGGGAGGAAAGAGGCAGCCTTCATCGAGAATATCGGCGAGTGCCTGGCCCGGGACATATTCTAAGACCATGCCGGGGCGGCCTTTGACGGTGATTGGCTCAAAGCAGGTGACGATGCCGGGATGTTCGCGGCCCAGAATATTTTGGATGCGTGCTTCCTGGTGCATGCGGTAGACGAGGACTTCGTCTTGAGAGCTTTCTTCTGTCAGTACTTTGATAGCGACGGGCATTCCGGTGGGGCGGTAAATTCCGCGATAAACAGTGGCCATGCCCCCGCGTGCCAGAATGCTCCCGATACGATAGTTCCCGACAATCACGCTTTCATCCTTCCTTTGAGTCTTTGACTGGCTTTGCAGGGTATGCCTAAGTGCTTCAAGTTCCTCATGGCGAAGCACGGCTAGTATCGGTCGGAGTGCTGTAAATTGCGATGGAAAAAATGGGGAGAACGAGAAGCTTTTCGGTAGAAAGGGCGCATGAATCTCGAGAGATCGGAGTCATATCCTTGACATTACAATTTTTAGGGAATAAATCTCGAAGGGTCAGCAACGTTTCAGATGTATTGGAAACTTCGCATATTGCTGTTTCTGAAAATAATGAAAAGAGGATCTTATGGTTCGCCTGTTTGCACTGCTTTTGATTGGTATGTTCGCCCTGGTTGGTTGTGATGAGAAGGAGCAAGCTGAGGAAACAGCAGCTCCGACTGAGGCTCCTGCAGAAGAAGCAGCGCCTGCCGCTGAGGAAGCACCTGCTGCTGAAGAAGCACCTGCCGCTGAGGAAGCACCTGCTGCTGAAGAAGCTCCTGCTGCTGAAGAGGGCGCAGAAGCTCCCGCTGCAGAAGAAGGCGAAGCAGCTGGCGAGTAATTTGCAGTTGTACGGTATCGTCTGATAGAGAAGCTGGGACGCGAAGGCGTCCCGGCTTTTTTTATCGAAAAAGTCATCTCGTGAAGTTGTGCAATAACGTCTGCGCGATACTTGTTAAGGACGTGATTTATACCTGCATCAGCTGCGGCTGGTAAGGTGGTTGTCAGTCCAGGCGCTCTCGATTAGAGTGGCGTCGGCTGGACTGGATGAAAAAAAATAAATAATCGTACGGCGGAGGAAAGCTCAAAGTGGCTCAAGATCCGAACCCAGAAGTGAATATGCGGGTGCAAGAAGCGATGGAGGCGTTTTCACAACGTCTTCAGGAAGCCGGGCTGAAGTCGACAAGGCAGCGCGATTTGATTGTGGAGCGCTTCTTTGAGATTGATGAACACATCAGTGCCGAGGAGTTGCTAGAAGATGTACGTGGTTTTCAGCCGCGGATAGGCTATGCGACGGTGTATCGGACTCTGAAACTGTTGGTGGAGCAGGGATTTGCTTTGCCGAAAGATTTTGGAGACGGGCAAACGCGTTATGATCCGATTCATAATCAAGATCCGCAGCATGACCATCTGATCTGCATCGATTGTCGAAAAATCATCGAGTTTGATGATGAGGTGCTGGCCAGTCGCTTGAATGAGATTGCCGCTCAAATGCAGTACACGGTGCGTCGAAAAAAGCTCGAGTTGTATGCGGAGTGTCAGAAGCCTCACTGTCCGGAAAAACCTGAATAGCTGAGATTTGTTGCGAAGATTCTGCCTTTGTTTGAGATGTCGGGTAGGGCGGTCAGTTGTATTGACAGCTTTGCTGCATGGCTGTAGCAGTGGCGGCAAGTATAGCGTCGGGTACTGTGCGCCGTGCGCCAGAATTTTCCCGAACATGACAGGTTTTACGATCCCGGCAACATCCAGCGAGGAATCAAGATTATGAAAGATGATTTTTCAATCAAAGGCGAAGTCATCGCCGCGCTCGAAGCAATCACGAATCCAGGTACTGAGCAGAGCATTGTGGATGCTCATATCGTGGAGAACGTCGTGGTGAAGGCGGGCGTTGTCGATATTACTCTGGTAATCGACGCGGCCAGAAAACGTGAAGAGCGGTTTGCGATTGAAGACGCGATTGCCGATAACGTGGAAGCGATCAGCGGCGTACTGGAAGTAAAAATCAAGAGTATGACGCCCGAAGCCATTGCGCAGGAGCAGGGCGGTCAGGCGCCTTCGGCTCCCAGAAGTGCGGCGGGAGCTTCAACGAGTAAGCCGGCCGCGAGTGCGGCGCCGAAGCAGCCGACGATGCCGGCCACGGAGCCGATTCAGGGCGTGGGCCGTGTGATTGCTGTCGCTTCCGGAAAAGGCGGTGTTGGTAAGTCGACGGTGGCAGTCAATCTTGCGCTTGCTTTGCAGAAAATCGGTTACCGGGTGGGTGTGCTGGATATCGATATTTACGGTCCGAGCTTGCCGGTGTTGTTGGGCGTGAATGGTCGGCCGGAAGTGGACAATCGCCGCATTTTGCCGTTGAAGGCAGCCGGATTGAGCGTCATGAGTCTTGGCTTTTTGATGGAAGAAGATACGCCGGTTATCTGGCGTGGTCCGATTGTTACGGGGATCATCCGTCAGTTTTTGCGCGATGTGGACTGGAGCGGCATCGATTACCTGGTGGTGGATATGCCTCCGGGAACGGGCGATGCGCAGCTTGCGCTGGCTCAGGCTGTGCCGGTGGATGGCGCGGTGATTGTGACAACGCCTTCGGATCTTGCGCTGGTGGACGCGGCACGTGGTTTGCAGATGTTCAAAACGTTGAATATCGGCGTGATCGGTATTGTCGCCAATATGAGCAAGTTCGTGCATCCTGCCAGCGGCGAAGTTTTCCATATTTTTGGAGATCCGGCCGTAGTCGGCAAGGAAGCCGAGCGTCTGGATACGAAGTATCTGGGAGATATTCCGCTGGATCTGGGCGTTCGCAAGGGTGGTGATGAAGGTCGTCCCATCGTGGTCGCTGAGCCTGATGGACCGATTACAGCTGCCTTTGTAGAATTGGCCGAGAAAATTGCTGCAAGTCAGCCTGTAGGCCCGGCGGATGAAGAGCCGACAAAGAAAAAAGGATTGTTTTCGTTTCTTAAAAGTTAAAAACATCACGTAAAGCATCTGACCGGGCAAAATTTCGGAGAGTACATTTCTCCCATGCCTGGTCCGATGCAGTGAACAGATTCTTATTGAATTGCGGGGATGTATTTAGCGGAATCGATGGGTTGTTGGAGTCGGGGGACCCTGCCGAAATGGTGAGAGGCGTTTGAGTCGATACGGTCGACATTTTATTAAGATCCGGGAGATCAAAGAGTTTGAAGAGCGGTTGATTCGATTGTTTGTCGATCAGCCCGGCGTGTTGCATCCACGTCATCAAACTCTGTTTCGGTATGCCGTAAATCTGGCGCAGATGAATGCCTTTCGTACGCCTTCAGGTAAGGATATTGAGTTGGGCGAAGATGTCGATAATCTGCGGCGCTGGTTTATCGAATCGATCGTGCCTTTGTTGCCTGCGGATAAGCCTGCAAACATCGATACTTTGCGGAAGATGGCGCCGGTCCTGGCGTTGCGCGTCGATAGTACGCGCACGACGATGCTGGAGCACCATGTCAATTCTTTTGGGGCGGAACATCTCGATCAGGAATTACGCCAGAAAAGGCTCGTGCTTGTGCTGGGCGGCGGTGGCGGGGCAGGGCTGGTGCATCTGGGCACGTTTGCCATGCTGAAAGATCTGGGTGTTACGCCGGAGTTGATCGTGGGTAGCTCGATGGGCAGCCTGATGGGTCTGGCTCGCGCTGTGAACCGTCAATATGATCCGGTAGCTCTGGCGCTGGCTTTGCCTCAAAAGCTTGATTACAACACGATTTTTCGGCCTTTTTCCGGGTTTTCTCGGTTTGGCTTTCCGGGAGCCTTTCACTTGAATGTGATGCGGCTGGCTCGTGAGATGTTTCAGCAGCTGATGGGCCACAGCATGCCACGGTTTGATGAGCTACCGATTCGGCTGGAAGTTGTGGCAACTGGTGTTCGGCGCGGATTTCATTTCGATGATGCAGAATACGAGGCGCAGGCGGCGGCTGCCGGTCCGGGGCTGACGCCGCTGGCAATGCGCAGGAAACTCAAGTTATTTTTTGGCGCTGTGCGTCAGCTCAGCCGGAATCCACGTTTGCTGACGCAGGTGGTTTTCGGGCGTGAGCCGGGAACGGAGCGTTTTCCGGTCATTGAGGCGACCGGGTTTTCGTGTTCTGTGCCTGGACTGCTTCATTATGATGTTTTTCATGACGATCCGGATACGATCGGGCCGCTTGAGGAGGTTTTTGAGCGCCACAAATTGTTGCGACTTTGCGACGGTGGCGTGGTGAACAATGTTCCGTCCAAAGTGGCGTGGGAGTCTGTGCAGTCGGGTTCGATTCAGTCGCGCAATGCGCATATTATGGCGTTCGATGCGTTTGCGCCGATTTCCAGCGGACGTAATATTATCTGGATTCCGATTCAGCAGATTGCGCGTCCGGCGGTGGTGGCCAACATGCCGTATGCGAATTATCATAAGACATTTCGCACGCCGCCAAGTCCGTTGCAGGTGATTGTGAACAGCTATTCGAAGTTGAAAACGATCATCGAGACGTCGCGCGAGGAGCTTGCGCCAGACATTCCTTATACGGTGGAAACGCTCAAGTTATTGGATCCGTATGGAACCTGGGAAATTGGCTAAGGCAGAGTGCTCCTGGCTGATTTGTTGACCAGTTTTGTTCAGGCCATCCAGTTTTTGAGTGTGAAGGATGCATCGGGAACGATTAGTTCGAGCAGGCCGGTGGCCGGATGCCGCTCCAGTTCCAGAGACTGATTTAGAACCAGAAAATACAGTGAAATTTTGTCATGGGGAGAAAGTTTGAGCGTGGCGAGTGGGATGGAAAACTCCAGGAAATCCGCAAACGCGGCGTGGGTAAGTGCTGTGGTGTTTCCGTCGGATTCTATTGTTCCGCGTCCGCCGTGGGCCGGCGAGATTTCGACGTTGTGCGTAGAATTTGGCGTGGTTATCGGAACGCGAATGATGCGGTTTTCGAGTGCATCTGCATGAAAATCCGGGCCGGGTTCGATGCGGACGGAGAGGTTTTCTAGATCGAAGCCGATGTAAATCGCATCGATAAAACGTGTGTTTTCGAACATCGCACCGTGAGCGCCGGTGTTTCGATAGAGGCCGGCGCCCTTCCATTCGTAAAAGGAAGAGTTTTTTCCGTCGATTTGAGGAGAAATGAGATCCAGGGGCGGTGAAAACGAAACTTCAGAACGTTCTTTACTATGGATCGGGTGCTGCACCTCAAGCGGAACCTGCTCGCCGATTCTGGTATAAATCTCCGCGAGTTGGCTGCGAAAGAGCAGGTCGAATGCGTCGTCCTGTTCCGATGAAAAATCGTCGCCGTACCACCAGAACCAGTCGCTTCCTTCGGCAATGTAGAGGGCTTGCCAGGCAAGTTTAAGAGCGTCGGGATCGAGTTGGGAGCTGGAGTCGGAATGGGAAATTTCTTGTAAGCGTTGGCGCGCGTGGCCGAGTAATTCCCAGGCGCGGTTGGTTTCGGGGTGACCAATCCAGATCTGATAATTGCCGAGAATCCAGGAGCCTGAATGCAGGTGTTCGAGGGTGCCGATGGAAGGCTGTTCGGCCAGGTATTGAGACGGCGTGATGGTGCGGATTGTCGGGGATTCGCTCAATCGCTCGTAGAGCAGGGTGAGAAATTCGCGGCCGTCGTTGGGGTAGTGTTCCCAGGGGTTTTCGCCGTCGAGGATAATATTTACTAGCGGTGGCGTAGGTTGGCCGGCAGCGTTATCGGGAACGGCCTGGATGCGGGCGAACAGGTCGTTGACGGCGTCTTGTGGCGTATTTTTACTGTAAACGAAGCCGAGCTGGTCGCTTAAGCCATGATCGCGGAAAAATATCGCGGGTTGTTCGTGAGATCGAAGGCGCCAGGCGCGATACAGATCATTGTCGCGTGACCATGCCGGGCCGCGTGATCGGGCGAGTACGTCTTCGTCGGTGGCTATCCAGCGGATTCCGTGGGCAGCGAATATGTCGACGGCTTCGGGCGAAACACTGCCTTCGGCGGGCCACATCCCCTGGATTTTGATGCCGAGCAGGCTCTGGCCGGCCTGTAAAGCGGCTGAGACATGGTAGTTTGCGTCATCGGGTTCTGAGAAGCGTGGAGGCCGTGGGCGCTCCGGTGTGGCTCGCTGTGCGGCTTCGGTGTCGAGAACGAGTGGCAAAATCGGGTGAAACATCGGTGTCAGGCTGATCTCGATCTGTCCGCTTTCGTGGAGTTTGCGATACATGGGGAGGAGTTTTTCCATGATCTGGATCTGGAGATCGAGCACAGTTTTTTTGTCTTCCTCCTGGAAGGAATGGCCTCGCGCGATGAGTGCTTGCAGTTGAGGAAATTCTTCGCGCGCGGCAAAGCCAAACCAGGCGAGGTTGAATAGGAGCTGAAGGTCGAGCCAGTCCTGGGTGTTGAAAGTGCTGAGATCGGTGGCTTCAGGGTGGTGACCGCGGCGTTCGAGGAGTTCCCAGTAGCGTGGCAGCGGTCGGATGCAGGTTTCCCAGTTGGTGCTGAAAAAATCGGCGAGTAGCTGGCTTTTATCGATGGTGGTGAGTTCGTTGGCGGGTTTGAGGGTGAGATCCCACCAGAGGTCACGCTTTTCGAGATGCACGTACTCGTGGATTTGGAGAAGCAGGCAGCCTGAGAAGTTGATGGTGCAGTGGATCTGGGAAAATTTCTCAAGCATGCGCGCCATGTCGTAGTAGGCTTTGGCGGCGTGCAGGCGTACCCAGGGCATGGTGCTGCGCGACTGGTCAGGCGTGCTGTAATAGGGCTGGTGCAAATGCCACAGAAAATGGACGAGTCGCGGATTTGCTGGTGCACTGGCGGAGTGGTCGGGGGTCATAGCTGACTTTGGATAAGTGGGAGATAAAGAGGTGTGTTAGAGCTCCATGCCTTTGGGAATCACGACGACGCCATTTTCGGAGACGGTAAAACGTTCGCGATCCGCTTCCAGGTCGTAGCCGATGACGGTGTGCGCCGGGATGGTGATGTCTTTGTCGATGATGGCTTTGCGGATTTTGACGTTTCGCCCGATGTTGACGCGCTCAAAGATGATGGAATCTTCGATCTGGGAAAATGAGTTGACGCGGACTTTGGGAAAAAGCACGGAGTTGCGGATCATACCGCCGGAAACAATGACGCCCTCGGCGACGATCGAGTTGATGGCTGTGCCAACGCGGTTGTTGTCGGGATCGTCATGAACAAATTTTGCGGGCGGAAAATGTTTGTAGTGGGTGCGAATTGGCCAGCGACGATTGTAGAGATTGAATTCAGGTTCGACGCTCACCAGATCCATGGACGCGGACCAGTAGGAGTCAATGCTTCCGACATCGCGCCAGTAGCTTTGCTCGCGGGCTGGTTGGCCCGGGATGACATTCTGGGAGAAGTCATAGGCCTGCACTTTGGAGCCGTAGCGAACCATATGGGTGAGGATGTCTTTGCCGAAATCGTGGGCGCTGTCGGGATTGTGCGCATCACGGACGATTTCTTCGGCAAGAACCTGGGTTTTGAAGATGTAATTTCCCATGCTGACCAGGCATTTATCGGGCTGGCCGGGGATGGCGCGTGGTTTTTCGGGTTTTTCTTGGAAATCGACAATGCGCCAGTTTTCGTCGACTTCGATGATTCCGAACTGGCTGCCCTGTTCGATGGGGACAGGGATGGCGGCAACGGTGACGTCGGCGTTTTCTTCGATATGGACAGCCATCATCTGGCGAACGTCCATTTTGTAGATGTTGTCGCCGCCGAAGACGCAGACATGGTTGGGTTCTTCGTCGTATAAAAGATTGAGATTTTGATAAATTGCGTCGGCGCTGCCTTTGTACCACTGCGGTCCGCGGCGCTGCTGGGCGGGCACGGCCTCAACATACTGGTCGACGAACTGAGCCAGGTGCCAGCCGCGGCTGATATGGTTGTTGAGGGAGTCGCTTTTGTACTGGGGGAGAACTTTTATTTTATTAAATACCCAGTTTAAAAAGTTAGAAAGAACAAAGTAGATGATGCGATAAAGGGCACCAAAAAGTAAGGCACGTTTTGCGCGGTCGCGTGTCAGAGGTCGAAGGCGTTTTCCTTCTCCGCCGGCAAGTACCATGACCAGAACGTCGTTCATTACTCCTCCCTGATGAAACACTCATAAAGATAACTGCGGTTATTTTTTATGATGCAGTTGATGCCGGGCTAATCCGGCCAACGTATCGTGAAAGCGCGTCGGGCCAGGTTAAGCACGTTGTTGCAAAGTGCCAGGTGTTTCTTGAGAAATTAAGCGTCCGGCCCGATCAGAAAGTAAAGGGTGGCGGCCAAGATCATGAGCACAGCGATGGTCGTAATCAGTGTCGAGGTGGACATCGGTGTACGTTGTTTCTCTGGCTTGTCGTCCACCAGCGCTTGCGCTTGCGCAGGGGGTGAGTCTGGTTGCCTGTGCGCTTGGTGCGGCGGCGTGGGAATGGCTGGCGGCTCCGGTCTGGATTGTGTGGGCAGGGGCGGCGCAGGCTTTTCCGGCTTGTTGACGGCCGGCAACTTTGCGGGCGTCGGGGTCGCGCGAAGAAGCTCGTCGAGGTCGGCCTCTTGCCAGCCTTTATTTTGTACTGTCGACGCATCGTCGAATTGCGGTGCATTGCCGGGCAAGTACGGATTGTCGGATGGATTGGCAAATCCCAGTCCGGACCACATGCGGGGATCTTCGAAATTTCCGCTGGCATCGACGACTTCGCCGCTGCCTTCGTCTGGCATCGAGTCGTAGTGTTCGGCCAGATAGGTATCGAGATCTCCGATTTGTTCGAGCGTAACAATCTGGTTGAGTTCTCTTTGAACAGCGTCGTCCACGGCGACTTCGTGTTCGGTGCGCTGACGAATGCCGCGTTTTTCGAGGTATCCTGTGACGTGGGGAGCCAGGTCATAATTGGTAACGACGCGGCCATAACGGAACAGAAACTGTGCCAGCGCCATGCCAAAACTTTGCGCGGTCTGGAAGCGTTTGTCGATGTCGCGCTCAAGCGCGCGGGCAAGCAACTGATCGAGTTCTGGCGGCACGTCCTTGCGGTACAGCGACGCGGGCTGCGTGCGCGCTGCACGCACTTGTTCGAGCGTCTGGTAGTCGGTCTCGCCCAGAAACAATCGGCGGCCGGTAAGCATCTCCCAGAGCAAAATACCGACGGCAAAGATGTCGGTTCGTAAATCAACGTCTTCGCCGTGAGCGGCTTCGGGGGAAAGGTAGCCGAATTTTCCTTTGACGACGCCCGGGTCGGTAATCTCCACCTGGCTTTTGGCCTTGGCCAGTCCAAAGTCCGTGAGTTTTACTTCGCCGCTGCGCGAAATCAAAACGTTGGGGGGACTGACGTCGCGGTGTACGATATCGAGGCGGCGTCCGTTTTGATCGAGTTTATCATGCGCATGGGTCAGACCTTTGCAGACCTCGATGGCGATGAAAACAGCTTGCTCAATCGGGAGAGCCTTCCCCTGCTGGTTGAGATGTTCAATGACGTTTTTCAGGTTGGTTCCGTCTACGTACTCCATGACGATGAAATACGTGCCGTCGGCAATCCCCAGGTCAAAAACGTGGACCGTATTGGTGTGGTTGAGATGAAGGCTGACCTTGGCTTCGTCTAGAAACATGCGCACAAAACGCTGATTCTGCGTGAGACTCGGCAAAATGCGTTTGATCGCGACAAGTTTTTGAAATCCCTGAAGGCTGGTGGAATTCGCCTTAAAGACTTCGGCCATGCCGCCGGCGTCAATGCGCTCGATCACCTGATATCGTGGTTGGGCCATACGTTGTCTGTCCTGTTTCGGCAAGAAAGGGAGAGCCTCATGCGCGCTACTATAGCCCAATGCGGGCAGAAGTCCCAAGTGCAAACAGCGCACGGGAAGTAGCAATTTGTAATCAGTCGTCAGTCGATGAGGAAAAGCAAGTTTTTAGGCGCGAATCAGGTGGATTGTACGGCCCGAAAAATTTTTTGGGAGAGTGGGTGGTCGATGAGGGCGAGTTATGTTAACCTGCGACTGAACGCAAAGGCAGCTTTTGCGAAAGCCTGATGAATAAGCATCGACTTTTTGCGGCTGCAATTACGTAAGCAAAAACCAAACAGGCTATGCTAAATACTGATGAAATGAGCGCGGCGAACAATCTTTCCGCTGCGGAGAAAGCAGAATTCGCACCAACAGAAGTCGAGAACAAGCAAGGAGAGGAGGAGGACACACATGCGGGGGAGTTATGGCGCACGGAGCCAAGTAAGCGGCGTCGGATGGGGCTTGCGCAACTCACGCTGGATAAAGGGGTGAAGACCGAGGTGATTGGTCATCTCTATGGTCTGGATTTTGATATCGAGGCCGATGGGTATCGGGTTCGAGTTTTTTTCGACCATTATAATTTTCGTCTGAAAATCCTCGATTATGAGGCAACGGATTACCGTGCGATGATCAGGCGGATTCACTGGCTGGCGTCGGAAAATTCATTTGAAAAGATATTCTGGAAGGCAAGCGAGGCGGATTGGCGTCGGTTTCTGAGTTTTGGATATCGGCTGGAAGGCATCATGAAGTATTACTTCAATGGAGAGGATGCCTTTGTGATGTCGCGTTTTTGTACGGCGGAGCGCATTCAGAGCGATGATTTGATTGCGGAATGCGAGCTGATCGAGGAGCTGATGATGCGGCCGCGTGCGTATGAGCCGCCGCCGCTTCCGGCGGGTTATCAGATGATGATCGCCAGGCCCGAGCATATTACACAGCTGGTGACATTGTACCGCGGGATTTTCCAGACCTATCCCAGTCCGCTGACGCATCCGGATTATATTTATCAGACGATGGCGCGGCATGTTTTGTATCGCGTGGTTCTTGATGCCAAGGGCCAGGTGGTGAGTTCTGCCAGTGCCGATATCGATGTGAAAAATCGTAACGCGGAGCTGACCGATTGTGCGACGGCTCCGCAGGCGCGTGGGCAGGGGTTGATGTTTCATCTGCTGCGCGCACTTGAAGACGATTTGCGGGAGCGTGAGATCACCACGAGTTATACGCTCGCCCGCGGGACATCGTTTGGCATGAATCTGGTGTTTTACCGTCTCGGGCATGAGTTTTGCGGTCGTTTGATCAAGAACTGCGATATTCATGGTCAATTTGAAGATATGAATATCTGGTCCAAGCTGCTTTAGGGCGGGATCTTTGCGGCGGAGTTTCTTGCCTCTGCTACAGATATTCAGTGACCGCTGCGCTGTTGGGCGCGGCATTGTGTGAAAGGTTCGCTCTTTGAGCTGTGCGGGATTTTCGCATGCCGAGGGCGAGTTCGTTGCGAGCGTTTTGAACGCTGAGCTTTGGGGGGAAGAGGAGTTGGCCAGTCATCCAAGAGCCTTCGTGCGCCGGTGTCGGGGACATCGGCAGGTTCTTTGCGGCCAGTTTTTAGGATTGCAGCCCCTTACGTCGTTATTGTTTGGACGTTTTTTGGAGGGCTGCCTGTTTAACGTCATGAAGACAAAGGAAGTAACATGAAAGTACGAGTTGGAATTATTGGAGCCGGTCCAAGTGGTCTTGCACAGTTGCGTGCGTTTCAGACGGCGAAGGACGCAGGCGTAGAAATTCCAGAGATCGTGTGTTTCGAGAAGCAGGAAAACTGGGGTGGATTGTGGAATTACACCTGGCGAACCGGGCTTGGGAAATACGGAGAGCCGGTGCATGGAAGTA
This sequence comes from Lujinxingia vulgaris, assembly GCA_040393065.1. Taxonomy (GTDB): domain Bacteria; phylum Myxococcota_A; class Bradymonadia; order Bradymonadales; family Bradymonadaceae; genus JACCWM01. Next base: position 31,950 of record JBEBUW010000009.1, read on the forward strand.
TGTATCGCTACCTGTGGTCGAATGGTCCCAAAGAATGTCTGGAGTTTGCGGATTATTCGTTTGACCGGCATTTTAAAAAGCCGATTTCGTCCTATCCTCCGCGTCCGGTGTTGTTCGATTATATCCAGGGACGGGTGGAGAAGGCGGATGTGCGCAAGTACATTCAGTTTCGGACAGCCGCGCGCTGGGTCGATTACGATGAGACAACGAAAAAGTTTCATCTGCATGTCGATGACCTCGCCAATGACACAACACGTACCGAGGTGCTGGATTATTTGATCGTAGCGACCGGACATTTCTCGGTTCCGAATATGCCTTATTTTGAGGGCATCGAGGAATTTCCGGGCAGTGTCATTCATGCGCATGATTTTCGTGGCGCGGAGCCCTACGTGGGCAAGAAGCTATTGATTATCGGCAGCAGTTATTCGGCGGAAGACATCGGAGTGCAGTGTCACAAGCACGGTACGCCGCAGGTAACGTTGAGCTATCGCAGCAATCCCATTGGCGCCGATTGGCCGGAGGGCATGAAGGAACTTCCGCTGGTCGAGCGTTTTGAGGGAAATCGCGCGTTCTTTAGCAACGGCGAAAGCGAAGAGTTTGACGATGTGATTTTGTGCACGGGATACCAGCACAAATTCCCGTTTTTACCGGATGCCATGCGCCTGAAAACGCAGAATCGAATGTATCCGGACGGCCTGTATAAAGGCGTCATTTATCAGGATCTTCCCCGGCTGATTTATCTGGGTATGCAAGATCAGTATTACACTTTCAACATGTTTGATGCCCAGGCCTGGTTTGCGCGTGACGTGATTCTGGGAAGAATACAACTTCCGGATCGCGAAGCGCGCCAGGAGAGCATTGATCGCTGGTTGGCGCTTGAGGCGAAGATCGAAGATCCGAATGACGATATTGATTTTCAGACTGCGTATGTGCGGGATCTGATTGAGCGTACGGATTATCCGGATTTTGATCTGGAGCGGGTCGCAGATATGTTCAAGCAGTGGCTTTTGGACAAAGAAGAAGACATCTTGCGGTATCGAGACAAAACGTATCGCTCGGTCATAACAGGCACGATGGCGACGGTTCATCATACCGCATGGATCGATGAACTGGATGACTCGCTGGAGCGTTATCTTGCCGATCCGGCCGAGATTCAGGCCGAGGAACAGGCGGTTTCCGGGGATGAAATACCGGCCTGAGCCTTTGCTTAACAATCCTTGTATCGCGGCACTGTAAACGTCCCGCAGCGAGCACCGGTCAGTCGGACGGTGTGCGCTGCGGGATTTTTTGTATGGAAGTTGGTGATTTGTGGAAAATTATATCAGAACGGGAAAAACAGCCGGCGCGAATGTAAAATTTGCGTAAATTATTCCCGGGTGCGTAAGTTGTGCGATTTTCTTTCGGGCTCTGGCGCAGGCTTTGCGTTAGTTGTCTTGTAAACGCGTTTTTTGCGTGAGTTAGCTTGACTTAGCGGTGGTAATTATCTATACCGGCATGCGAAAACAAACCAGGCAAAAAGACATAGGTAGTTACAACAGGTAACCACGCAGGAGGGGCAATAAGAGAGCTTATTGTAACGAGAAGGCATCCTCCGTCCCGCGGGCACGGGTTGCCGGATATTTTGTGTCGCTTGGGCGGGGGCGCGTTCGAATTCCCTGGTCTGGTTGTTCTCGGAGTAGCACCTGGTTGCTCAAAGATTTGGGCAATTTCACAGAGTTGATTTCAAAGTTATCAGGAGTAAAAAAGATGTTAGATACCGCAATTCAAAACGCCGTCGCCTCGATTCCGGAATGTGTAGCCGGGGGATATGTAGATCTTTCGACGGGTATGTTGCTTGGCGTAAAAACGATTGATTCGCATCCTTCCGAAGTTCTGGACATGCTGGCTGCAGCTACGGCTGACCTGTTTCAGGGAACCAATATCGTAGCGATTGAGAAGATGTTTAAGAAAAGCCGCGGAATCAGTGATGATGGCCATCATTACTTCCAAGAGATGCTCATTTTCTCGGACAACCTTCTGCACGTTTTCCTGCGTTGCAGCAACTACACGGATCACGTGGTCTGCTTTGTGTGCCGCAAATCCGTGAACATTGGTATGGCACTTGCAAAAGCTCGTATGGCAATGCCGGCTCTGGAAAAATCTTTCTGAGCGTACGACTGCATCAACCTGGCCTGACATATGGCAGGCCAGGCTATTTTGCGTATGCATTGCCAGAGTTATTACCAAATTTTAGAGCGAACCCGGCATCCTTGAGTGGAGTTGATGAAGCTTTAGGCGGCTGGCATGCAGAGATGACGCGGAGTTTTTCATGCAGTTTGTAAGGTTTGACGGCGCAACGTATCAGCTGCGCGAGGGTGAGTCTGTTCTGGAAGGGTTGATTCGAGGGGGCGCACAGGTTTCGTTTTCGTGTCGTAAGGGTACCTGTCAGACGTGCATGTTGCGCGCTGTTGAGGGAACGCCGGGCCAGGACGCGACCCGGGGGCTGCGTACAGAACTGGTAGAAACGGGGCATTTTTTGCCCTGCCGCTGTCATCCCACGGAAAATCTTACGCTTGAAAAGCCGCGCCTGTCGGATCTGTTTGTAAAAGCGGTGGTTGCTCAAAAAGATGTGATGTCGCCGAGCGTGGTTCGTTTGCTTTTGGAGACGGAACGCAATCTTGCGTGGACGGCCGGGCAGTATTTGAACCTGCGTACGGACGATGGAGAAGTGCGTAGTTATTCGATCGCAAGCATTGCAGAGCAGGACTATTTTATTGAAATCCATGTGAAACGTCGGGAACCGGGCAAGGTCAGTGGCTGGATTCATGACGCGCTGGAAGCAGGAGACGAGCTCCAGGTGCAGGGGCCGCTGGGCGACTGCGTTTATCGTCCGGAGTTTCAGGGGCGGGATCTGGTCATGCTGGGAACCGGCACGGGGCTGGCGCCGTTGATTGGCGTTGCGCGCGATGCACTTTTGCAGGGGCACCAGGGCAAAATTACGCTTTATCACGGTGTGGCGACTCAGGCCGATCTGTATATGCATGACACGCTGCAGGCTCTGACCGCAGCGCACGAAAATTTTGCGTATGTGCCCTGTGTATCCGATGGCGAAGTATCGGCGGGCATGTATCCGGGGCTGGTAACCACGGCGGCTTTTGAGGCGCATCCGGAACTTGGCGAGCATGTGTTGTATTTGTGTGGCCACCCGGAAATGGTTTTTGATGCGCGGTATCAGGCGATTTTAGCGGGTGCAAAACGCAAGCGCATTGTGGCCGATCCGTTTGATTCGGGGTATCCGATCTGGCCTCGCGATACGGAAAAGTTGATCGCCACGCAGTCCGATCCGGAAATGTGGGAAGCGATGGAGGGCGGGCCGAGGCTTCGTCGTTTGCTCGAGGGATTTTACGATGAGCTGTATGAAGATCCGATTTTGAATCCATTTTTTCATAATGCGACCAAGGAACGTGCGGTTTCCAAGCAGTATAATTTTCTGGCCGAGATCTTTACCGGCAAAAAGATTTATTTTGGCTTGAAGCCATTCAATGCGCATCACTGGATGGTGATTTCCGATGAGGTTTTTGATTATCGCGAGGAGATGTTTGAGCGACATTTGCGCGCTGATAACCTGGAGGAACATTTGATTCGGCGCTGGTGCGCTTTCCAGGAGCTGTTTCGTCGTGAGCTGGTGAAGCCCAGTGAGCGCGGATTGATCATCCATGGAAAAGAAAAACTACTTGAGGGCTTTAGTAACGAGACGGTTGAAATCGCCACACTTTGTGATGGTTGTTTTCAAGAAATGCCGGTCGGCTCAAGTGGTCGCATGCATCGTCGGACCGGGCAGTTGTATTGCACCTACTGCGGTCCGCGAAAAATGATGGAAGTTGAAAGTTGAGTCAACCGGCGAAGTACAACCATGTCGGTTGATGCTGGCCAGGTCTTTGCAATCTTCGTGGAAGGGATTTTTTGCGGGGGAGAAACGTTGAGAAAAATCCCATTTTTGAATTTTTTAAAGGGTGGATGATGAACCCCGTGCTTTCCGTTCAAAATATCGGAGCGTGTTTCGGTAAGAGCGCTATTTTTCATGCTATTAGTTTTGAGGTTTATCCGGGCAACGTGCTTGCTCTGGTGGGGCCGAGGGCATCCGGGAAATCGTCGTTGCTCCGCATGATTTGTGGGCTCAATATTCGGCAGCAGGGCGCAGTTTTTTGTGGCCAGATTTTTTATGAAGGCCGCCCGATGGCTGAAAACCGGATGCCTGTGATGGTGGTTCAAAAGGCTCATATGGTGCTCGGTACGGTGTATCAAAACCTTGCCAGCAAATATGCAGAGGAGCATGCCGAGGAGCCGCCAGATTTGCGTGCGGTGCTACAGAAGCATCTAGAATCGTTGGGGTTGAAAGCGTTGGCCGAGATGCTGGATTACGAAGTCCTGGATCTGAGTTCGTTGCAGCGAAAACAGCTCATGTTGGCCAACGTGTTGTTGAGCAATCCGCCGTTGATCTGTCTGATCGATCCGGTGCGTGATCTGACGGACGAAGATGCGATGGAGTATTTGTCGTTGATCCGCTCGCTGAAAAGCCGCTGTTCCGTGTTGCTGACGCTGGAGAATCTGGAGCAAGTACGCTTTGTTGCCGACCGGGTGGGTTTGTTGGCGGGCGGGAAAATTCACGATCGTAGCACGGTGAAAGACTTCTTTGAGCGCTCTCAGTCGCCACTGGTTCAAGAGTTTCTACAGAAGGGAACCTGCTCGGTGGCGCCTTTGGATGTGACGCGTGAGGAGCTGGAAGCTGAACCGCGATTTACGCTGGCCGAAAAAGTCGAGGAAGTGGCGCTTGAGCGTGATGCGTGGCCGGAAATTTCGGAGCCGATAGAGGGAGCGCTGGGCGCTCAGGCGACGGAGCCCGGGTTGGTGACGCACATGGAGCCTTTCGAGGATTCCGGGATGAAGAGGACGGACGAATGGGTGCGGACACCGACTTCGGTGGGGGGACGGCCGTTTCGTGCGGAGAACTATGAATTCACGCAGCTTGAATTGGATCAGCAGGCCGATGAGCGATTTATTGCCGTCATCGATGAGCACTTTGCTCTGCATGGCGGTTCGCTGGAGGTCGAATCGGACGAGATGGATAGTTTTGTCGAGCTGAAAGATACCGCGTCGCTGGCCTATGGCATTGCAAGCCGGGGACCGCGCAGCTTTTACTGGCTTCGTCCAGGTGTCCTGGCAGGTACGCCCAAACCGGGTTTGTTTGTGAGGGCTGCGGAGGATTTACGAGCGCTGCAGCGCGTCGGGATCACTCATTTGATCACGCTGACGGATCAACGATTGGATGATGGCCTGTGTCGGAAGTACGGCATCAGCAATATTTATTATCCGATTGGGGAGTCCGAAGTGCCGACGATGGAGAGCGCGGCCCGCCTGTGTCGCAGCGTGGCTGATTTGATCGAGCAGGGCGCGGCGATTGCGTATCATTGCCATTCAGGAATGGGGCGAACTGGTATGATGCTGGTGGCTCAGCTTATCTGGGAGGGGACGGATGCGGCTGCGGCGTTGCAGATGGCCAGGGATGTTTATCGTCCCTGGGTTCAGTCGGCGGCTCAGGAGAAGTTTCTGGAAGACTTTCAGGCCTGGCTGGTGCAGCAGCGCCACGATGTAGCTTCGGGCAAAGGGAAACTGCCTTAAACGTGGTTTCTGTACGGCCGGCGGGGATGCGGTGTCTTGTACAAATGCAGACAAATGCAGACAAATGCAGAGGAAGGCGTCAGGTGTTGGGCAGCGTATGAAAGGTCGGGTGGACGGGGCGCTGTCTGAGGCCGATAACTCGGTAGAGTTCGACGTGCTCGACTTTTCCTTTGAGGCTGGTGGGGGATAGCTGCTCGGCTTCGATGATGTTTTGGACCTGGTGGAAGGTGTTTTGCCCGATGACGATTTCTCCGGGGCCGGCGGCGGAGCAGATACGGCTGGCGGTGTTTACGGTGTCGCCCATCACCGTGTAGTTCATGCTTTTGGTGGAGCCCATATAGCCGGCAATCAGTTCACCGGAGTTCAGGCCGATGCCGATCTGGAGGGTATCGTCAGGGGCACGGTGCCTGTTGAAAGCGTTGAGGGTGGCCTGCATCTCGATGGCGCAGCGCACGGCGCGCTCGGTGTCGTCGGGGTGACCGATGGGCGCGCCCCAGACGGCCATGATTTCGTCGCCGATGAACTTGTCCAGGGTGCCTTCGTATTTGAAAATGATGTCGACCATCAGTTCAAAATATTCGTTGAGCAGATCGACCATGACCTGCGGCGTGGTGCGCTCGCTGAAGGAGGTAAAGTTTCGGATGTCGGCAAACATGACGGTGGCCTGGCGAGTTTCGCCGCCTTTTTTGAGTTCAAGCCGGCCGCTGACGACTTCTTCGACGAGCTGGGGAGAGAGCAGGCGGTGGAGTTTTTCGCGGGCGACGATTTCGCCTTCCATCTTTTTGAGCAGGCGCTGGTGTTCGATGAGTACGGCGGCCTGGCGAGCGAAGCCGCTCAGGATCTCGAGATCTTTTTCGGTGAAGGCGCCGCGTGCGATTTTGGAATCAAGGTGAATGACGCCCAGAATCTGATCTTCGTGGAGCAGGGGAACGCTCATGGTGCTGCGGATCTGGCCCAGGATGATGGAGTGCGCGCCAGAAAAGCGTGAATCCATCATGGCGTCGGAAGACAAAACGGCCTGTTTTTCCTCGAAGACTTCTTTGAGAATCGTGCGTGAAATCCGCACGTCGCTGGCCGTGGAATTCGGATCGCGGGAGCGCACGACCATGGGCACCAGGTGGTCGCTGTTTTCCAGGCGCAGCAAGATGACGCCGTGATCGGCCGGGAAGATCTCGAAGGCTTTTTCGAGGATTTTTTCGAGCAGCACATTCAGATCGGTTTCCACGCCGATGGACTGGCTGAGCTCGTGGGCGATGCGCAGTTTTTCGTAATCCTGGCGCAGGGTCACAACGTCGGAGATCAGCGCTTCGGGCTGAAAGCTGGCCTGCGGCTCGGGCGCCAGGCGGCTGCGGACGACCGAATCGAGGTGGTCGGCCAGGATGGTGACGCGTTGTTGCTGGGGTTCGGCGAAGGAAGTCGACGGGGTTGTGCGAAAATGCAGCAGGGTGGAGCCGATTTTGATGGCGTCGCCATCGTTGAGCTGGTGCGGCCCGGTGATGGTGATGCCATTGAGCGAGGTGCCATTGCGGCTGCCGCCGTCGACAATCCAGTAAATTCCCTGTAGGTCGCGTTTGATGACGGCATGCTCTTTGGAGACGACGCGATCCAGAATCTGGATATGCTGGTCAGGATGTCGTCCAAGAGTTGTAAGTGCGCCCAGTTCATGTTGTCGTTGGGTGCCCTTTGCATCGGTATAGATCAGCCTGGCCATAACTACTCTCAAGGGTATTGACAAGCTGTTATGTTCTAACGGACTTTCTTGCGCCTTTCAATGTTCAATATAGGGGTTGCAAGCCTGGGAGAGGATCGAAATGATGCCGAAAGAAAGGCGCTTTTTACGTTAAGAAAAGTTGTGAATTATGAGTGAATCCCTCAAGCCGCGTTTGCTTCTGGTGGACGATGAAACGGCGCATTTGCAGACGCTGGAGCGTCTTTTTGTGAAGGAAGGCTTTTTTGTCGCCACGGCCGAAGGCGGCCAGCAAGCACTGGATTTGTTGCGTGCGCAGCCGTTTCATCTGGTGATCACGGACCTGATGATGCCGGGAATCGACGGCATGGACCTGCTGAAATTTGTGCGGACTCTGCAGCCCGAAGCGGAGGTCATTTTGATGACGGCTTTTGGGACGGTGGAGCGCGCCGTGCACGGCATGAAGGAGGGGGCGTATGATTTTGTGTCCAAGCCGATCAAGCGTGCGACGATTCTGAAGGCTGCTCGCCAGGCGCTGGAGCGTCAGGCGTTGATGGCGGAAAACCGTGTGCTCAAGGCGCAGTTGGCGGACTTGCGCGATGAGCGCAATATCATCGGGCAGTCGGCGGCGCTGCGCGATGCGCTGGCGCTGGTGCGCCAGGTTGCGGCCAGCGATGCGACGGTGCTTCTGAGCGGCGAATCCGGTACGGGGAAAGAGCTGTTTGCACAGATGATTTATCAGCAAAGCGAGCGGGCCAATCGTCCGTTCGTGGCGGTGAACTGCGCGGCGCTACCGGAGTCGATTCTGGAGAGCGAGCTCTTTGGGTATGAAAAGGGCGCGTTTACCGGAGCCAATCAACGGCGGATCGGACGCTTTGAGGCAGCGCATGGCGGGACGCTATTTCTGGATGAAATCGGCGAACTCTCGGCGCATGTGCAGGTCAAACTGTTGCGAGTTTTGCAGGAAGGCGAGTTTGAGCGGCTGGGGTCGAGCAAACCGGTGCGGGTCGATGTGCGGATCATCGCGGCGACCAACAAAGAGCTGGAGGAAGAGATGCGGCTGGGCAACTTCCGTGACGATCTGTATTACCGGCTCAACGTCGTGGAGATCAAAATTCCGCCGCTGCGCCATCGTCTGGAGGATGTGCCGCTGTTGGCCGAGCATTTCTTGAAGAAATTTCGGGTCAAAAACAGCCGGGATATTCAGGGTTTGAGTCGGGAAGCGCTCGAAGCGCTGTCGGCCTACCGGTGGCCGGGCAACGTGCGCGAGCTCGAGAACGTGGTGGAGCGCGCCGTGGTGCTGGATAAAGACGGAGTCATTCACACCGACGATTTGCCGGAGCATATCGTGGAGCACCCGACCGAGACGCGCCATATTACGATTCCCATCGGGACGTCCTTGGAAGAAATCGAGCGCCGGGTGTTGCATGAGACGCTCAAGATGACCGGCGGCGATAAAAAGCTGGCCGCGAAATTGCTGGGCATTGCGACGCGGACGATTTACCGAAAAATCTAAAGGGCGCAAGCGTTCGCCTCGTGTTCTGGCAATCTGGAGGCTCGCCGCACGAACAAATGTCTTCTATTTGCCGCCGGAAGGGAGCTTGATCCGACAGAGCGCTTCATGGAGTCGCCAGAAGGGATCTTGATTTCCAAGCTCGCTTCCAATTGCCGCCAGAAGGGATCTTGATTTCCCAGCTCGCCTCAAATTGCCGCCAGAAGGGATCTTGATTTCCAAGCTCGTTTCCAATTGCCGCCAGAAGTCATGGGTTCGGGCCAACGGCCTCCAAACGCAAACTTTGCGCGATCTTCATTTCAAAGTTCGCAAGAATCTCACTATTCAGCCGGTGCCTCGCTGCGCGTGATGTGCAGGAGCGGGGATCTGGCAAGCGTGCGAGGGATTACTCGACAGTAATGACCAGCGAGGCTGCGTAGCCGGTGGGCTGGTTGGCTTCGAGGATGTGGATGAAGTAGTTGCCGGCGGCGAGGTCGGCGGCGGTGGAGCAGTCGGCGGCCTGGTCGCAACTCGCGTAGTGGATTTGCCGCGTCTCGGCAGGCACTCCGGTGGCGTACCATTCCGCCGTTTCCAACTCGCCAGATGCCGTTTCTTCACGTTCCACAACGAGATCCCAGCCGTCTTGCACGGCGGGTGCGGCGCCTTCGGGAAGTGTCCAGCAAATCAGCGGACGGGAATTGGCCTCGATGGGGGTCGGCCAGGTTTTGGCAAGGATGAGGCCGTCGGAGAGTTCGAGGGTGACGGTGCATTCGGTGGGCAGCTCGTCGCCGGTGTCGATGTCGTCGACATCGTCGAACGTGGTGGCGTCATGACCGGTGTCGGATTCCGGGTTGGAAGAATCATCACAGGCTGCGGTCCAGCCGGCGAACAGAAAAACGATGAGAATGAGGAGGGGGCGTTTGGATAGGTGTGTCATGGTTTGCGTTCTGAAAAAGGTTGGTGACATGTTGGGGACAAGCGATGTTGCCGCAGCATGGTAGGTTATTTCAGGCGGTAGGTCTTGCGAAGTTTTCTTCTAAAGAAAGTTTCATCGAACGAGAGTTTGCTGACATGGAAAGCGATGCGCTGGTAGGCCGCATTCATCTCAAAGGATAATCATGAAAGAAATGGAACCAATTTATCTGGATTACAATGCGACTACGCCCATTCTGCCGGAAGTCGTCGATGCGATGTTGCCGTATTTGCGGGAGCATTTTGGCAATCCGTCGAGTGGCCATGCGTTGGGCAGGCGCGCGCATCGTGCGGTCGAGGAGGCCAGGGCGCAGGTTGCGGCGTTGATTGGCGGCGAGCCGGATGAAGTTGTTTTTACATCCGGTGGCACGGAGGCGAACAACCTGGCGATTCGGGGAGTGATGGAGGCGGCCGGGTATCGGGGGCGTGTGGTGACTTCGGTGGTTGAGCATCCTGCGACTGAAAAGCCGTGTGCCTGGCTTGCGCGGGCGCATCAGGTTCCGGTGCAAAGGCTGAGCGTTGATGCCAGCGGCCGCGCCGCCATGCGTAGTGCGGAGCAGGCCATTACGGCCGAGACGACGCTGGTGAGTGTGATGCATGCGAACAATGAAACGGGCGTTTTGCAGCCGATTGCGGAGCTGGCCCGCATGGCCCGCGCAGCCGGAGCGCTCATTCACACCGATGCGGCGCAGTCTGTGGGTAAGGTGGCTGTGGACGTGAACGAGCTTGATGTCGATTTACTCTCGATTGCAGGCCACAAGTTTTATGCGCCGAAGGGCGTGGGCGCGCTGTATATCCGTCGCGGAACACAGGTTGCACCGTTTGCGCTGGGGGCCGGGCATGAGCGAGGGCTTCGGCCGGGAACTGAAAACGTGGCCTCAATTGTGGGGCTTGGCGTGGCGGCGCAGATCGCAAAGCGCGACCTGGATGGGGTCAGCCAGCAGATGCGGCGCCTGCGCGATTTGTTGTGGACGCGGCTATTCGATGTGATTCCGGGGATTGCGCTCAACGGTCACCCGGAGCTGCGGCTTCCCAATACGCTCAATGTGCGGTTTCCCGGCATGTCGGGCGACAAGGTGCTGGCCGGTGCGCCCCAGGTTGCTGCGTCTACCGGCTCGGCGTGCGATGCGGGCCAGACATCCGCTTCGGCGGTGATTCTGGCCATGGGTGTGCCCGCCGAGGAAGCGCTGGGTTCGGTGCGATTGAGTCTCGGGCGCAATACGTCTGAGGACGACGTCGAGCGCGTCGCGCAGGTGCTTGTCAAAGCATGGCGAGGGGGCTGGGAAGGTTAGCCGGAGTCGTCCGCCCTCCGGGGGGAAGCGCAAAAAGTTCTCGGTTCGACGGATGCAAGCTTGTGATTACTGGTTAGGGTTACGGACGTTCAGTGCCTTGTCACTGATGCGTTGTCTCTTCCCACCATCGCGCAGCCTACCTGTCCCCACACCGAAACCGAGAACATGGCCTCTATAATGCAACACAACTGGACCGAGCCCATCGACGAGCGGGCAATTAACGCCATACGCTTTCTAGCCGTCGATATGGTGCAGAAGGCGGAATCCGGCCATCCGGGCATGCCGATGGGGGCGGCGCCGATGGCTTACGCCCTGTGGGAGCACTTCTTGCGCTTCAATCCGGCGGACCCGGCCTGGCCGAACCGCGACCGTTTTGTGCTGTCGGCCGGCCACGGTTGCGCCCTGCAATACAGTCTGTTGCACCTGTGCGGGTTTGACCTGCAGATGGACGACCTCAAACATTTTCGTCAGTGGAACAGCCGTGCGCCTGGCCACCCCGAATACGGTCATACTCCGGGCATTGAAATCACGACCGGCCCGCTGGGTCAGGGGCTTGGGAACGCGGTCGGGATGGCGATTGCTGAGCGTGCACTGGCCGCACAATTCAACGGGCCTAACGATAAAATCATCGACCACTATACCTACGTCATCGCCAGCGACGGCGACTTGATGGAAGGCGTTTCCTCCGAGGTCGGCTCGCTGGCCGGGCACCTGGGATTGGGGAAACTCATCGTGTTGTACGACAACAATCATATCTCGATTGAGGGCAGCACGAAGATTACCTTCACCGAAGATCGTGCTGCCCGCTTTGCTGCATTTGGCTGGCATACCCAGCGCGTCGAAGACGGCAATGACGTGGACGCCATCTGCCGCGCCATTGAGGCCGCGCGCCAGGAGCAAGACCGTCCATCGCTTATCGAAGTCCATACGCTCATCGGTTACGGAAGCCCCCACAAGCAGGATACCGCCGCCGCGCACGGCTCCCCGCTTGGCGCTGAGGAGGTCAAGCTGACCAAGCAAAACCTTGGCTGGCCCGAGGATAAAACCTTTTACGTGCCCGACGACGTCCGCGACCATTTTCGTACGGCCATCGACCGCGGCGCGCGTTTGCAGCAAGAATGGCAGCGCGGGTTTGACGCCTGGGCCAAAAAGTTTCCGAAGAGGGCTGAGGAATTCCAGCGTCGATTGGCCGGAAAATTGCCCGACGGCTGGCGCAAGCATTTGCCCGCCTTCATGCCCGAAGACGGCCCCATCGCCACGCGCAAGGCCGGCGGACTCGCACAGAACGCCATCGCGCCCGATTTTCCAGAGTTGATGGGCGGCGCGGCCGATCTTTCCCCGAGCACCGACACAGTCATGGGCGAGGCCGGCGAATTTCAGGCCGACAATCCCGCCGGGCGCAACATGCACTTTGGGGTGCGCGAGCATGGCATGGGCACCATCCTCAGCGGAATGGCAGTCCACGGCGGGCTGCGTCCCTACGGGGCGACGTTTCTGGTTTTCAGCGATTATATGCGGCCGCCCATGCGCCTTGCTGCCATGAACGGACTGCCGGTTATTTATATTTTTACCCACGACAGCATCGGGATGGGCGAGGATGGGCCGACGCATCAGCCGGTCGAGCAGTTGTTGGGGCTGCGCTCGGTGCCCGGCTTGACCGTGATTCGGCCTGCCGACGCGAACGAAACCGCCCAGGCCTGGGCGATGATTATGGAGCACACCCACGGGCCAGTTGCGCTCGCGTTGACTCGCCAGAAACTCCCGGTTTTTGAGGCCGACTTGCACGAGCGAATCCGAGAGGGCGTGCCGCGCGGTGCCTATATACTGGTGGACCCGACCGATGACGAAAAAAGGGATGGCGAAACGAGCGCCCGGCCGGACATCGTCCTGCTTGCCACCGGTTCGGAGGTTCACCTGGCCATGCAGGCGCGAGACGAGCTGAAGGCGCGGGGCATCCGGGCACGTGTGGTCAGCGCGCCGTGCATTTCTGTTTTTGCCGAGCAGCCCAAAGACTATCGCGACCAGGTCTTGCCTGCCGAGATTCCGATCCTTTCGGTGGAAGCCGGACGAAGCCTGGGCTGGCAGCCTTATTGGCCCGAGCATCCGGTGACACGAACCGTGGCGTTAGACCACTTCGGTGCTTCGGCGCCGGGCAAAGTGGTCATGAGTCACTATGGATTTACCCCCGACCACGTCCTTGAGCAGGCCGAAGCGTGCTTGCGCGAAGCGCAGCGAAAGGAGAGGTGATGCGTATCGGAGTCGCAGCCGATCATGCCGGCTTTTATCTCAAGGAAAAACTCTGCTCCGAGCTTAAGGCCGCGGGTCACGACGTGGTCGACTTTGGCCCGAAGACCTACGAAGTCGAAGACGACTACCCGGACTTTGTCGTTCCGCTGGCCCGGGCCGTGGCAGGCGGCGACGTGGAGCGCGGCCTGGCCGTGTGCGGCAGCGGCATCGGCGCCTGCGTAGCCGTCAATAAGATTAAGGGCGTGCGCGCCGCCACGATCTCCGACACGTTCTCGGCTCGTCAGGGAGTGGAGGACGATCACATGAATATCATGTGTCTGGGCAGCCGCGTCGTGGGGCCGTCGCTGGCCTCTGAGCTTGTAAAGACCTTTCTCGATGCGCGCTTTAGCGACGCTGAGCGACATCTCCGCCGTCTCTCCAAGGTAAACAGCCTGTTGTCTAAGGACGTACCATGAACCACACCACTCCCCTCTTGCAGTTGAATTCCCTTGGCCAGAGCCTCTGGCTTGATTTTCTTCGCCGCCAATTCACCGAGTCCGGGCAACTCCAAAAGCTGGTCGATGAGGACGGCCTGCGCGGGATGACCTCCAATCCGTCGATCTTTGAAAACGCGATCGGCGGCAGCCACGACTACGATGAGGCCATCGCGAAGCTGGCCCGCCAGAACAAGAGTATCGGCGAGATATACGAGGCGATCGTCATCGAGGACGTTCAGGAGGCCGCAAAAATCTTCCGTCCTGTCTACGATAAGTCCGGTGGGCAGGACGGTTTCGTGAGCCTGGAAGTTTCTCCGTATCTGGCTCACAACGCCGAGGCGACCATCGAAGAAGCCCGCCGGCTGTGGCAAAGGCTCGACCGGCCGAATGTGATGATCAAGGTGCCGGCCACCGTCGAGGGGCTGGTGGCCATCCGCCGGCTCACGGCCGACGGCATCAATGTTAACGTGACGTTGCTCTTCGATCTAACCCGCTACCGTCAGGTGGCCGACGCTTTTATCAGCGGGCTTGAGGAGCGCGTGGAGCGCGGACTTCCCATTGATCGCATCGCCTCGGTCGCGAGCTTCTTTTTGAGCCGCATCGATGTCGTCGTCGATCCCATGCTGGAGCGGATTGCGCGCGAAAACGGGCCGCACGCCAGACGTGCCGCGGAGTTCCACGGCCAGGTCGCCATCAGTTGCGCGCGCGTGGCCTACCAGATGTACACCGATATTTTCGGCAGCGACCGCTTCAAGAAACTCACCGACAAAGGCGCGCATACCCAGCGGCTTTTATGGGCGAGCACCAGCACCAAAGATCCGGCGTTTAGTGATGTGAAATACGTCGACGCGCTCATCGGCCCCGACACCATCAACACACTTCCCACCAAGACGATCGACGCCTACCGCGACCACGGCGATCCGCAGGCCCGGCTGGCCTCCCAGCTTGGTGAGGCGCACCGCGTCATCGACGGCCTGGCCGAATTGGGCATCGATCTGCCGGAGATCAGCACACGTCAGCTGGTCGACGAAGGCGTCGATAAATTTGTGCGCGCTTTTGAGCGCCTGATGCAAACTCTGGCGGACCGACGCGGTGAAGCGCTGGGTGAAAAGCTCGATCGCCAGACATGGTCAGGCGGCGAGTTTCAGTCTGCCATCGACGCGCGCATCGCCAGCCTCGGCGACGAGGATTTCAGTGCGCGGCTGTGGCGAAAAGATCCGACATTGTGGACAAGCGACAAGGCAGCTCAGGAACAGATCCGAAACGCGCTGGGCTGGTTGCACGTCGCCGAGAACATGGAAGGCCACCTTCCCACGCTCGATGCCTTCGCGAAGGAACTCGCCTCCGCTGGCTATCGCCATGCCGTCCACATGGGCATGGGCGGCTCGAGCCTCGCGCCCATGGTCCTCTCGCAGGCGTTTCCCAACCCCGCCGGCGGCAATAACGGCGCGCTCCAGGTGAGCATTCTGGATACCACCGATCCGGCCACGATTTTGAAGCTCAAAGAGTCGCTGCCGCTTGAGAAGACGCTATTCATCGCGGCGAGTAAGTCCGGAACCACCGCCGAAGCCCGCGCCTTTTGCGACTATTTTTACGAGCAAGTCGACAAGCTCAAAACTGATGACACTGGCGCTCATTTCGCGACCATCACCGACCCGGGCTCACCGCTCGCCAGGCAATCAAAAGAACGAAACTTCCGCCATACCTTCCTGAACTACGCCGACATCGGCGGGCGCTACTCGGCCTTGTCGTTCTTCGGCATGGTTCCGGCGCGAGCACAGGGAATCGATGTCGACACACTTTTAGCCCGTGCGATGCGCATGGCGAAGGCTTGCGCGCCCGAGGTCAACACTGCCGACAATCCCGGCGTTGCGCTCGGCGCCTTCCTCGGCGAACTCGCCCTGCAATGCCGTGACAAAGTTACCTTCCTGATGCCCGACAAAATCCGCGGGCTTGGCATGTGGCTCGAACAGTTAATCGCCGAGAGCACCGGCAAAGAAGGCCGGGGGCTTATTCCAATCGCCGACGAGCCGCTGGGCCGGCCGAAAGACTACGGCGACGACCGCGTTTTTGTCTGCTTTCGCATCCAGGGCAGCAACGACGACGAGATAGCCCTGACCGCCGAGGCGCTTCGCAAAGCAGGCCACCCGGGCGTCGAAATCGTCCTGAGCGACGCGCTGGATCTGGGCCAGGAGTTCATGCGCTGGGAAATCGCCGTCGCCACTGCCGGACGCGTGCTGGGTATCAATCCCTTCGATCAACCCAACGTTCAGGAGAGCAAGGACAACACCAACCGCATACTCGCCGAGGCCAAAGACCGCGGCCGCTTACAGGAAGAAAAACCCACGTTGAGCGAACACGGCCTGGACTTCTATCTCTCTGCCAATGCTTCCTCCGGTGCGGACGCGCTCGCCAGATTCTTCGGCGCGGCGAAGGACGGCGACTACTTCGCACTGATGGCGTATCTGACCGAAGACGAGCACCACACCCGACGACTGCAATCCATGCGCCGCCACATTCGCGACACGCTGGAACTGGCGACCACCGTCGGATACGGGCCGCGCTTTTTGCATTCCACCGGCCAGCTCCACAAGGGCGGCCCGAACACCGGCCTGTTTTTGCAGATCACCTGCGACGACGGTGCCGACGCTCAGGTGCCCGGTAAGTGGTACACCTTCGGCACGCTACGAAAAGCCCAGGCTCAGGGCGATCTGGAGGCGCTGCACAAACACGGCCGGCGCGCCATCCGTGTGCATCTGGGAGCGGACGTCGAGGGCGGACTCCAGACGCTTGAGCAATTGATTCAGGCGTACAAACCCACACACTGACCCACTCCTTCAGCCGTTTTCGAAGCAGGCCATTTTTGAAGCAAGAGGACACGACATGGAACAAGAAGGCTACGAACTGGGGATGATCGGCCTCGGCACGATGGGCCGAAACCTCCTGCTCAATATGGCCGACAACGGCTTTTCGGTCGTGGGTTATGACCGCAACCTGGACAAGGTGGAAGCGTTGCGCAACGCGGCCGATGGCCGTGCTATCAGCGGAGTCGAGGACGTCGCCGAGCTCGTGGACGCGTTGCGCAAGCCGCGTGCGGTGATGCTGCTCGTGCCCGCAGGCGCGCCGGTCGACGCGGTCATCCAGGAACTCTTGCCGCGCCTGGACAAAGGCGACCTGATCATCGATGCCGGCAACTCGCACTTCAGTGACACCGACCGCCGCCACGATGAACTCAGCGCGCAAGGGATCGCGTTTCTGGGCGTGGGAGTTTCTGGCGGCGAGTTTGGCGCGCGCCATGGGCCGAGCATGATGCCGGGTGGACCGCGCGAGGCGTATGAGCGCGTGCGGCCTGTGCTCGAAGCCGTGGCGGCGAAAGTGCGCGGCGTGCCCTGCGTCGCCTATATGGGGCCGCGCTCGGCCGGCCACTACGTCAAAATGGTCCACAACGGCATTGAGTACGGCCTGATGGAGATCATCGCCGAGAGCTATGACGTGCTCTCGCGCGGGCTCGGCTTTGGCAACGACGCGCTGCACGAAATCTACGAGCGCTGGAATCAAGAAGAGCTGGAGGGCTACCTGATGAAAATCACGGCGCGAATTTTTGCGCAGTGCGATTCGGAAGAAAGCGGTTATTTGATCGACCACATTCGGGATGTCGCGCGACAGAAGGGCACCGGCATGTGGGCTTCGCAGGACGCCATGCAGCTCGGTGTGCCGGTGCCCACCATCGATGCGGCGGTGACCCAGCGAAACCTCTCGGCTGCCAAAAGCCAGCGCCGCCACATTGTGCGCCACCTGGCGCCGGAGCAGCCGCCTGGCCAGAACGGCGGCCAGAAGGGCGACCGCGACGCCTACGTTCAGCAGATGCGCCATGCCGTCTATGCAGCAATGATCCTGACCTACTCTCAGGGGATGGCACTGCTTTCGACGGCTTCCGAGGAGATGGGCTATCAGCTCAGGCTGGAAGATGTTTCGACCATCTGGCGCGGCGGCTGCATCATCCGCGCGCGCCTTCTGGACGACATCCGCAACGCCTACCGCCAGGCTGATGGCCAGCACGCCGACCTGCCCAACCTGCTGCTTGATCAAGAGTTCGCAGACAAAATAAGCCGGCTCCGCACCGATCTTGCCAGCATCGTCACGCTGGCTGCCCGCCTGGCCATTCCCGCGCCGGCCCTGATGGCGTCGCTCTCCTACCTGGACAGCTACGCAAGCGAGAGGATGCCCACCAATCTGATTCAGGCGCAGCGCGATTTCTTTGGCTCGCACACCTATGAGCGCATCGATAGGGAGGGCGCGTTCCACACCGACTGGACGCGCGGCGAGGAGGATATTCGATGAGCCAGCTACCGTATCAGCCTGAAAACACGGCCATCTTGACGATCTTTGGCGCCAGCGGCGACCTGGCCTGGCGCAAACTCATCCCCTCGCTTTACCGGCTCGCCCATGACGGCTGGCTGCCCGAGCGGTTCAAAGTCGTAGGGCTTGGCCGTACACAAATGAGCGACGACGAGTTTCACGAGCACCTGCGCCAGGGCGTCGAGAAATTCGTGGACGCCGAAGACTTCGACAAGGAAACATGGCAACACTTCATCGCAAGGATGAGCTATATCCACGGCGACTTTGGCGACGACGCCACCTACCAGACGCTCGCCGAAAGGCTCGAAGACTACGAGCAGGCATGGAATGCGATGGGATGCCGCATATTCTACCTCGCCACGCCGCCTTCCATGATCGACGTCATCCCGGCTCACCTCCAAAAAGCCGGGCTCGCCCAGGATCGCGACCGGGCGCGGATTGTCGTAGAGAAACCCTTTGGCAACGATCTGGAGTCGGCACAGGCGTTCAACAAGGAATTAACCGGGCTTTTTAACGAGTCCCAGATTTACCGAATCGACCATTATCTGGGCAAAGAAACTGTCCAGAATATTCTGGCCTTTCGCTTCGCCAACGTACTCTTCGAACCCATCTGGGACCGGCGCTACATCGACCACGTGCAAATCACCGTGGCCGAGCAAGTGGGCGTCGAAAAACGCGGCAGCTACTACGAAAAAGCCGGTGCGTTGCGCGACATGGTCCAGAGCCACCTGATGCAGATCTTCTCGCTGATCGCCATGGAGCCGCCGGTGTCCTTTGATGCGGACGAAATCCGCAACCGCAAAATCGACGTGCTGCGCGCCGTGCGGCGCATCCACCCGGACGAAGTCTCCAGCATGGCCGTGCGCGGCCAGTACAGCGAAGGCTGGCTGCAAGGCAACCGGGTGCAGGCATATCGCGCCGAACCCAACGTCGCCCCGGACTCCTCCACCGAAACCTACGCGGCGATCAAACTCTTCGTCGACAACTGGCGCTGGCAGGGCGTGCCGTTTTACCTGCGCACCGGCAAAAGACTGCCGATGCGCGCTTCCGAAGTCTCCATCCACTTCGCGGATGTTCCCCACAAAGCGTTCCCGGCCAGCACCACCGCAAACTGGGAACCCAACCGCATCGAGCTGCACATCCAACCCGACGAAGGCATCGACATCCGCTTCCAGGCCAAACGCCCCGGCCTCAAGATGCATTTAAGCCCGGTTCAAATGCGCTTTTCCTACAAAGACGCCTTCCACGCTCGACCGCCACTCGCCTACGAAACGCTGCTCCTCGACGTCATCCGCGGCGACGCCACACTGTTCATGCGCGCCGACCAGGTGGAAGAAGCCTGGTCACTCATCGCCCCCATCCTCAACGTCTGGGGTGATGGCCCGGCCACGAATTTCCCCAACTACGCCGCCGGCACCTGGGGCCCCGAAGCCGCCGTCGCACTTCTTGCCCGCGACGGCCGAAGCTGGCTCACACCATCGGGAGTTTTATCATGATCAAAACCTTCTCCGACCTCGACGCCATGAGTCACGCAGCCGCAGACCTCTTTACCCGGAGTGCCCTTGAAGCCGTCCGCACGCGCGGACGATTCGCCGTGGCCCTCTCCGGCGGCGGCACGCCCCGGCCAACCTACGAACTGCTCGGCCGCAAGCCCTACCGCGACCAGATTCCCTGGCAAAACGTCCATATTTTCTGGGGCGACGAGCGCTGCGTGCCGCCCGACGATGCCCAGAGCAACCAGTACCTGGCACGCCGCGCACTGCTTGACCACGTACCCATCCCATCCGAAAACATCCACCCGATGGACGGCACCCGCCCGCCCGACACCGCCGCGCAGGCCTACGAATCCGAACTCCGCGCATTTGCCCACGACGACATTGGATTTCTCGACCTGGCCCTGCTCGGCATCGGCACCGACGGCCACACCGCCTCGATCTTCTCCGACACGCTGGATGCTTCCGCCCTCCAAACCTCGCCGCGCTGGGTCCTCCCCGTCGCCCCCACCCAGACCCGAATCGCCCGCATCACCCTGACACCGCCCCTCCTCAACCACGCCCACCAGGTCGTCTTCCTCGTCAGCGGCTCCGCCAAGGCCGATGTCCTGCGCCGCATCCTCGAAGAACCGGCCAACCATCAGAATTTGCCCGCCGTCCACATCCAACCCGCAACCGGCGAAGCGCTCTGGCTCGTCGACCGCGAAGCGGCCGCGAATTTGTCGGGGCGGTAAGTGGGGCTTGAGCAGGCCGATTTTTAACTGAGTAAGCCCAGTATCGAAGGCCCCTCTGCGCGTTTGTAAAAGCGTGTGTTCGGGCCCGGTTTGGGTGGGCTGCCAGAGCCTCGCCCTTATAGCAGACCGGGGGGGCAGGAGCCCGGGAGGAGATGCTCCAGGCGGACGTGGGTGGTGTGGTTCAGGTAAACCGGTCGTCCTCATTCAAGATTCTAATAGATAAATAGATTCGAGCAGATACATTCGGAGCAGCTATCAACAGCCCGTAAAAACTTTAACATCTTGCCGCTGATCTCGGCGCCCTTTTTAAAGAGCTAGGGCACCGAGATCAGCAAACATGACTTTCTAGAAACGTCGTGTAAGTCATTTATGAAGGTCGATAAACTTGGATTTCTAATGATGTCGACCTTCATGGGCTTGAGTTAATTAGGATGGTCAAATGACGGATTAAGCTATAGTATGTTTTGCACTCGCCGCTTGGAAGTTTATTACTAAACTGCTCGATAGCTGAGCTTGAGAGGACATCCCAATCACACAATCGCAACCGACGAGGTGTCCATTGAAGTCTGCTCCAGTGAATCAAGTTCCTGCTGAGTTATTCTTTCGTAGAAGACTCCATCTTCTTCAGGGACCACGGCTTCGGTTAATTGAAGGCTGGACAACATTTCTTGGATTATTTCGCCAGCGAGTTTATCGATCCAGTATGGCGCTGAGTTGCCCTTTCCAGCCGGTTTATTATTGCCATGATGGAATGACAAAGGATGCGTAGCGTCTACTGCATGAACCCATTCATGAATCAGGGTACTCGCAATTTCCGAAACAGGTCGATCTAGCCGCCTGACGTTGAGGTAGACGTTCTCTGGCTTGCCGAGGTAGGTCCAACCGAGAACTCTTCGCCATGCCTTCTTAATCTTCACGTTGACGATTACCGGAGAAGAATAAAGGATCTCCGCGAGAGCTGCAGGCGTGACTTCCTTGTCCGTAAATTTAGCATCAAATGGCTCGGTTTTCGCGGCGATGCGCTCATAGAAACCCTTGTGTGAAGTGACTGCATTTGCAAGTCCGATTGCAACGTCGACCCCCTCTACTACACTTTTCGAGTATCCAGAATAATCAGAAACAAAGCGACTCATAAGCTGCTCCTTAGCTGTAATAGTAAATGAAATGTTTGTTAACCCCCCCCCATTTAAGACCCACAAGGTTTTTTGACTTTATGTCGGTTGGTTTTCTAGGTCAAGTTGAAAGTTTAGAGAATTATCCGGTATCGGTTTTGTTTCACCAGGTCGATTCACGAATCAGAATAGAATGGACTTCGAAGAAAGAAGTCTCGTACGCTCTTCCCAATTGACTTTTCATAGTTGTCCGGGCTTACTGGACTCGCTTTACTTTTAGCGAAACATCCCAAACCAAGGCGAGCCAAACGCTTTGCCGCGAAGATGTAATTTTCTGTGATGCGGGTATGCAGGACGAACCTTAAGGGACAGGTGCGCCTCATTTCCCGCCAATAACCTGGAGCAAACATGCTTGTCGTCGTAAGTGATCTTCATTTGCAGCATACATCTCACGATTCGGTGCGCTTCAAGCGTGGCGAAAAATATTTCGAGACGGGCGTGCATCGCAATGTTACCGCCGGTGCATTTCGATTGCTTTTCGAGACGATCATTACTCGTGTCGAGCGCATGCGTGCAAAAAACAAGCATTCAAGTGCAGAAATAATGATCGACCTGGTCTTTGCCGGCGACATCTTCGAGATTCACCGCACACCTCTGTGGTTTGACTACAGCCAGAAGGCTGATGTCCGTCCTTATGCGGCAGACCCGACCCAGGACACTGCACTGCAAGTCAAAGTTGAAGAAATTTTGAAGGCCATTGAAGCCGAGAATAGCGTAGCGCTCGCGGCGCTTCGTACGTTCGTAACCGATAAAAAGGTCGAACGGCATGATGAGACGAAGAATCTCGACTCAAATGTTAAAATCAAGGTGCACTTCATTCCTGGGAATCATGACCGTGTCGTCAATGCATGGGACTCAACCAGGACAATGGTCCGCCGCATGTTGCGTATCGATCTCGAGGAAGAGGAAGAGGGTGAATTTAAAAACACCTTCACTCGTTCCGCTGCCGACGGGTACGCTTCCGGAGTCTTAATTCGCCACGGACATGAGTACGATGCACACAATTTCCCTTTACCTATTGGCAACGGCAAGAATCAATCGCTCAACGCTGGCTTAGATGACTATTTAAAGCCTTGCTTAGGCGATTATGTAACCATTGACATCGCAACCAGGCTCGCCATGGCGTTCCGCGCTCACAACGGAGCAAAGTTGCGCGATCCGGACAATAAACAGTACCGTCAGCTCTACAATGCGCTCAATGAGTTTGATGATGTTCGCCCCATGTCTCTTCTTTTGACTTATCTTCAGCAGCAGTTTGCCGATGGCAGTGACGAACTGAACGAGGCTATCCTTCCGGTAGTCCACGATACCTACGTAGAGACATGCGCGAGTCCCTTCTTCATTAAAGAGGCTAAGAAACATAAGCTGGACACATATTTCACAGGTATCATCAAAGAGATTGGCTCTCCGATGATTCGTCAGCCGTATCTTTACAAGATTCTTGATAAATTCGTGAAGCGAGGTTTCACGACTAAGTCCAAGGCAACAAAAGGTCCTGCGCATTTTGCCCAGTACGATACGGACAACAGCCATCAAATCGTTATAGCCGGTCACACGCATCATCCTGAGTGTGTGCCGATGCCGCCAAAGGGTGAAAAGCCCTGCATGTACATCAATTCCGGCACTTGGCGAACCAGTATCCCTTGTGGTGTAGAAAAAACATTCGGACGGATTCGCGATTATACGATGGTGTTTTGCTATAGCGATTCGGAGCGAAAGGGATTCAGTGACCATCGTCAATTTGAGAGTTGGATGGGGCATCTTTCCGAGGAGAAAAGCGGACCGTATACCGAAGAGGTGACCGAGCTGCTTCAGCCTACGCAGAGGCAGGTCGTCCGCTTCACGCAATGTAAGGTGGGCAAGCTCAAGGAACGGGGGAAAGCCGAGCTCCGGCTTCGATTCGGGGTAGATGATCAGGAACTAGTTTTCGATAGGAATAAGGTACTTAACGACAATGTGTTTCCATTGAACGATTCAAACACGGTGGAGCTTGATCCAAACCTGGATGGTGAGCTTTGGGCGTGGGGCTGTGAAAAAGACTTGGGACTTGATGATCCGCTTCCATGGGCGCTACAGCGCCTGCCCCGGCAAACCGATGGTGCTTTCGAGAACGGCGCGGGAGTCTTGTACCTTCGGAACCATCAAGGGATAGCTATTGAACTGTCCTATGAGGTGATGGTCATACCAAGCGTTGTCAAAGGAGCCGTAGCACAACCTGCTATGGCAGATGCGATTCCGTGAATATGTCGCCTCATCGACTTCCTGAAGAATAGGCAAATCCTCATCTCCGCTTATTAGTACGGATAAGCATGCGCGATGAAGGACGAAGGTTGGTAGTGATGTAAGGACAGCGCCCGAAAACATGTAAACAGGAACCGACCCAAGCCCAAGAGTGACTTCTGTAGAGAGGTTGCCTGGGCTTTTTTTGTGACGTTTTTGAGTCAGAATTTGACTAAGGCGGTGCTGTAATAGATGTCGGAACCGACGTTCACTTCATGGATGCCGGGGGGATTGGCGAGGCCGGTGCGATACAAGCAGGGAGGAATGGGGCTGTGGGTAAAGGATTTGCGTGGTGTGGCCAGGGCATTTTTGGGAATGGGTGGTTTGTGACGTCACACCAGCCCACCGCCGACAGAACTGTTCACCAGTGCGACGAGGCGTTTTCGAGCTGTGCCGATTCCTGAGGCTGGTAGGCCAGAAGCCTGGTTTTCTTGTTCTGATTGATGATGGCGTGTGCGCAATCGGCGAGTGCCTGGAGACGCTCAGGAATGAGCCCCTGGTTTTTGAAGATAGGACTCATGTATTCGAGCGTCAGAATGCCGTTCTGGAAACGAAAGTCGGCGCAGAGTTTTCGCAGGTTGAGAAAATTTCGTCGGACTTCCGGGCACGCGAATAGCTCAAGAGCGTCTTGCCGGGAGCGGGCGCGGATGATGAAGGCGCGGTCGAAGTCCTCATAACCGGTCTGGATATCCTCGGCCCCAAACATTTTCGAGATTTTCGCCATGGTACCTTCCGGCAGGACTTCCAGGCCATCGATGGTGTTGGCCTCGTCGAGCAAGACCTCGTAGAGCGTCGAAATGACGATGGCATCGCCCGCCTGCTGGGCCTCGTCCTGGATGTTGACGTTGACCCCTTGATAGGTGCCGTACACCCAGCCGCCCTTGTGCGTGTCAAAGTTCTGCTCGGTGAAGGTCAACTGAAGCCGGTCCGACATGGCCTGCAACTCTTTGGGAGAACCAGACTTACCAAAGGCCCCTTCCGAGGTCTTGTAGGCTTTATAAAGCGCGAACCCCCCGATGATGAGGGTCGGCAGTAGAGCGATAAGTTTCAACATACGCAACGTCTCCGGTTGTTTTTGGCCTGCACACTGCCCCGCAGGCTACCACGAGATGTTGGGGATGGGGAGGGGGTGGGTGTTCGTGCGTGGTCCGGCCGGGTGAGTTTGATAAGGGATCAATAAATAGGCGAAGCGTTACAAATGAACGGCTAAAGTTCTGTGTTGTAACGAAGCTGTCGATAATGGTTTTCTTGGGTTGTTGAGTTTGTTTAAGTTTAAGTGGTTGATATGTATTAGGATTTGGGTGTTTGATGGGTGCGGTATTGTCGGTGGTTGTGCTTGACTATCAGGAAAAAGGTGCCTACTTTACCCCCCAGCACACCCGCCGGGCCTCTGTCGCAAGACATGCTATCCTACGGCGGGTTTTTTATTTCTTGTTCTACATGATGGAAAAGGCGCTTAGCGCAAATTGAGAGCTGTATGAAGTTCACAAAACCAGCAATGACATTCGAAGAACAGGCGGGATTACTCATCAGTCGCGGCCTGGATGCCGATCCTGAGCGTCTTGCGAGAAAGCTTTCATCAGTAAACTACTACCGGTTGAGTGCCTATTGCCTGCCATTTTGCGAAGCAGAGCATCAGTTCCGGCCGGGGACTACGTTTGACTCGATCTGGAGTCTATACGATTTTGATCGCAAGCTCCGACTCCATATCATGGATGCCCTCGAGCGTATTGAGGTCGCCATTCGCACGCGGCTTGCTTACCACCTTGCCCATCGAAGTGGCCCATTTGGGTATGTAAACGAAATCTGGCCTGGTAATCAGAGAGAATGGGCTCGATTTTTCGGTGATATGGAAAAGGAACTTAGCAAATCAAGGGAGACTTTTATTGCACATTTCCGCAGTCGATATTCCGATCAACATAAGTATCCACCCATCTGGGTTGCCTCGGAGATTCTTACCTTCGGAGGGACGGTTTCCTTGTTTCGGGGAGCGCCACGAGATGTTCAGAACGACGTCGCTAATGTCTTCGGCCTGTCAGCCAAGGTGATGAAGTCCTGGCTTCTTTGCCTCAATACGGTCCGAAATATCTGCGCTCATCATGGCCGGATGTGGAATCGAGTTCTGGGCATTAAGCCAATGTTGCCGAGAGCCGCTCAATATCCGGAGTGGAAGCACATTGCACCGGTCGCAAATGATCGTGTGTTCATCGCACTGACAATGCTGTCACATATGGTCTATGCCATTATGCCTCGAAGCGGGTGGTCACAAAGAACGCGTGAGTTGCTCGTCGGATACCCGCAGGTTGATCTCAAGGCTATGGGGTTCCCCGAGCGGTGGGAGGAGCATCCTGTGTGGGCGCGGATGTTGTTAAGTTCCGAATAAATACGGCTGTTGAAGTACCCCTCAGAGCTGAACGAAAATTTTTGCGTACGGCTACATGTACTTTCCTCAAAAGCATCACCCCAAC
The DNA here is from genome assembly GCA_040393065.1 of Lujinxingia vulgaris. Taxonomy (GTDB): domain Bacteria; phylum Myxococcota_A; class Bradymonadia; order Bradymonadales; family Bradymonadaceae; genus JACCWM01. The sequence continues at coordinate 58,280 of JBEBUW010000009.1, forward strand.
ACCTCCACAAGCTCCGCGATGATGCTGAGCTCGCCGTCGTTGTTGTCGTCGATGACGATCGGCTGGAACGACGGGTCGTGGGAGTCCGGTTTGAGGCGGATGGTGGCGTGGCGCCAGCTGTCGTTGTCGGTGAAGACCTTTTCGGATTCGTAGACTTTGACGGTGTAGCGGCCGCCGTGGTCGGGGTCGGTGATGGCGTGGTGTTGGGCCAGGACGACTTGGTTCTGGCGGGTGCCGGTGGGGTGGGTGCGCCAGATGCACCAGGCGCCGTTGGGGATGCGGCGGATCATGGATTCGCCAGTGGCCTGGGCAACGAAGAGGCCGGGGCCAGGTTGGCTGGCGCGTTTTTCTCTGGTGAGTTCTTCGTCATCGAGCTCCTGGATGAAGAGCAGGTAGGAAATTTGCTCGATGCCAGTGAGGGAATTGCTGATGCCGTTGCTCCAGAAGGTGGGGTGATAGCGGTCCACGTGGTTGTTGAGGTCGCCGGTAATCATCGGGGCACCTCGGCAAGCATCGCGTACGTCTTGTTACACATGATTTTACTCCAGGTACTACGTTGGATTTCCCCCGTGATGAGGAGTGATAGGTATGTGTTCAGGAAGGTAGCAAGGTGGAGACTGTTCTGGCAATCGGATTGTGTGATTTGTGGTGTGGGAAGAATGGCGCACGCGAAGAATCGGTAGTGTGCCGTGGGGTGTTTGGCCGGGGGCCGGGGTTATGCAAACCGTGCAAATTTTGGCTCGAGAGGCGGTGTGGAGGGCATTTTTTGTCTTTCGAGGCGGGTCGAGCCGTAGGCGGGAGAGCGTTTTTGGGCGCGGTCGGGGTGTCGAGCTGGCAAGTTTGCACGGTTTGGGTGCGCGGTTTGTGGTGTCGAGCCGGCGGGGGAGGCAAAAAACAGGCGCGGTCGGGGTGTTGAGAGGTGCGGGTGGGGCAAAAAACAGGCGCGGTCGGGGTGTTGAGCTGGCGCGTTTTTGCGGTTTGGGTGAGCGGTTTGCGGTGTCGAGCTGGCAGGGGAGGCAAAAAGTGGTCTTCTTGGGTGGTGTCGAGCTGCTTCGCGAGCGCGTTTTTGGTCTTCTTGGGTGGTGTCGAGCCGTTTTGCGCACGGACGGGTTGCCTGCCCTGTCAGCTTGTGGCAGGGTCTGAACTCATCAACGAACTAGCTCGGGGTGTCCGAGCGCACGTGGGACCTGTTTGTAGCTGCTGAAGTGCTGGCTTGTAGCCAATGGGGGTTATCAAGTCAGAGTCGTCGCTGTCGGCGGGTGGGTTTGCGTGCTGAACAAAAGGGGCAAGAATCATGGCACTGAAGGATTTGAGTTTGGAAGCAATGGTCAGTGTTTCGGAGCGGCTTCTCAATCCGCCGGCGAATCGTCCGCAGCCGCAGAACAAGGACGAGATGTACAGCGGTGTTTTGGTGCTGCAGCGTGCGCATAACAATCTGGTTGCGCTGAACAAGCGGGAGGGCGAGGTGAGCCGGTTGACGGCGCAATACACGGAGCAGCTGGCGGATCTGGATCGGGAGCATGACCGGTGTTCACGTGTGCTGTACCGGGCGTTGGAAGCGTCTGCGGATATTGCCGAAGATCCGGTGGTGGCCGACAAGTGTCGGGAGGCGATGGGCGTGCTGCATCCGAATGGCCTGTCGGTCAATCAGCTCTCGTACACGGAGCAGGCCGGCAACACGATGCGTGTGGCGCAGCGGGTCACGCCGGATCTTCGGCCGCTGCTGGCGATGACGACGCTGGTCGGCATTCCGCTGGATACCGTGCTGGACCGGTGGCTGGCGGCCGGCAAAAAGCTGGGTGAACTGCAGGCGGAGCGCGATACGCTGAACACCGACCACGATCCGAACCGGGTCACGCCGGCGATCTTGTTGGATGCCCGCAACAGGTGGATTGGCGCCGCGAATGCGTTTATTTCGGCGCTCAATACCACCGATTATACCGAGGAAGAAAAGACCGCGATTCTGGCGCATCTGCGTGCGGTCGAGGCGCAGGCCATGAAGCGGCGCGCGTCGGGAGGTGCCGGGACTGCGGATACTTCGGATGCTTCGGATACGGCGGATGTGTCGGATGTGTCGGATGTGGCCGAGGCACAGGGCGCGACCGTGGTGCCGCTCGCGGATTTTCAGGAAGACGAGGTCGTCGAGTCGTAAGATCGTTGATGAGTAGGATGCGTTGAGGTGGTGAAAAATCCCCCGGAGAGGTTCTCCGGGGGATTTTTTTGTGTGGGGGCGCGTGCGGTAATGAGAGGGGATGGGTGGTTTGCGGCGTGGTGGGTAGAGGTGTTGGGTGATGTGCGGCGTGGTGGTGATCGGAGAATTGGGTGGTGTGCGGCGTGGTGGTGATCGGAGAATTGGGTGGTGTGCGGCGTGGTGGGTAGAGGTGTTGGGTGATGTGCGGCGTGGTGATCGGAGAATTGGGTGGTGTGCGGCGTGGTGATCGGAGAATTGGGTGGTGTGCGGCGCCCCCAGGGCCAGAGGCCCAGGGCTAGCACAACGCCGACGCGCTCCGCTGGGGCCAGAGGCCCCGCTGCGCGTGGTGGACGTGGGCGGTGGGCGGTGTGGTGGTCGGTCGGGATTGGGCGGTGTGCGGCGTCATGCCTGGGGTTTGAAATATACTATATTTGGTATATGTTTCTCTGGTGTCTGGCTTGCGATAGCGAGGTTCATTTTGGGAAATCGGATTAAAAGATTTATCACCTATGAGGAGCTGGTATCGCCGCCAATGGGGACGGAAGCGAGGCGGCAGGCGGGGTTTTTGCTGCGCTCTCTGCAGAAGCGTTTGAAAGAGTGGATTGAAAACTGAGACGCGAACCTTTTACGTGAATCGCAAGGAGAAGAAGCAATGACAGGAAAAAAGAAGGACACTGTGAAGCCGGGCTTTCGTGAGACAACGGTCGCTGAGTTTCTTGAACTGACTCCTGCTGATGAATTGATTGTCGAGTTGCGTCTGCGTCTTGCTCAATTGCTTCGTAGCGCGCGCAAAGCTCAGAATCTGACGCAGGCCGAGTTTGCGGCCCGGCGCAAGACTTCCCAAGCACGAATCTCGGCCATTGAGCGTGGCGACGAGTCGGTATCGCTGGATGCCCTCATCTCGGCGCTGGCTGAGCTTGGTGTGAGCCGTCAGGATATCGGTCGGATTATTGCAGCGTGATTTTTGGTCTTGGGGGGTGAGCGGCATCACCCGAGGAGCATGCTGGCGAGTTGGTCGGCGCCGTTTTGGTGCATGGTGTAGTGGGACATTTCGCGGAGGCGCCAGGCCTGGTCGTCGATGAGGCGCTGGAAGGCGTGGAAGTGGGTGCGGTCGAAGTGGCCGAGCCATTTGGCTTCCCAGAAGGCGTTGTAGCCGGCGCCGCAGAGGATGGTGTTGGCGTCGTGGAGCCAGGGGGCCAGCGGGAAGATGAGGGTTTCGGGGTGGAAGGGGTCGGAGCGGAAGATGTGGGTGTGTGTTTGGGTATTGGGGGGCGGGGAAAACGCTTCGATTTCGCCTTCGAGGCCGGCTTGCATGACGACGGTGAGGTGCTGGTGGTCGCTCAGGCCGAGGTGTTTTCGGAGGGTGCCGGGCGGGTGCATTTCGTCGGGGTTGCAGTAGACGATGGGTTCGATTTGGTCTTTGAGGAGCGGGTGGTCGAGGGGTTCGATGGCGATAAGCCGCTGGTAGCGGCCGGGTTCGAAGCGGGCAAACGAGGGGCCTCGGAGCCAGGCGGGTGGGCATTGGCGGATGAGGAGCCAGGATTTTGCGCGCAGGCTCGGGGTGATGTGGAGGAGCGGCGCCCAGAACATGTCGATGAGGAGGATGTCGGCATCAAAGGTTTTGAGCGCGGCGGCCAGCTCGCTGGTGCGGGCGAGTGTGGGGCTTTTGAGGGTGGCCATGTCGATGGGCAGGGCGGTGAGGTTGGGTGGGGCTTGGATGTGGCCGGGGACGCCGGGGCTGAAGATGTGGAAGTCGCCGGTGTAGCCGGCGCGGCGTAGGCCGCGCTCGATGGCCAGGGCGTGGACGAGGTGGCCGGCACCGATGGTGCCGGCGGTGAAAAACGCGATGCGTTGCATCTGTGTTTAGCTCCCGCAGTAGAAGAATTCGTCTTCGAAATCTAAGGACAGGCAGCCGGTGCCGTCGTCGGTGCAGATGGGTGTCATCGGCCCGGTGGGGGAATTTGCGAAGGTTCCGTAGGGGAAATGTATATGGACGAAGTGGTTTTGTTTGCAGTGATATTTTTCTTCGTCGCGCAGATAGAATCGGGGGTGTCGCCAGTTGGCGGGCAGACAGCTTGCGTCCTGGGGAAAGCTGACGGGGCCCCAGCGGTACTGGTGGTCCATCTGCATTGCGCCTCGGACGTAGGGGCGCGAGTCCAGATCGAGGAGGTCGAGCTCGCGGTAGCTGGTGAAGGTTCCCTGGATGGTTTCGACGTCATCGGAGTTGTAGAGGGGTTTTATCTGTGCGCCGGCGGCGTTGATGCAGTAGCCGTTTACGTCGTCGAGTGCCCAGGCGCCGAGGTCGAGGCATTCGGTCGGGGCGGTGGCGCAGCTTGCGGGGCTTGCGCTGGAGAGGTCTTCGGTGCGTTGGCCGGAGAAGCGTTCGTGGGCGCTGCGGTAGGCCTGGCCGTGGAGGATGATTTTGTCGGTCACCGGTACATCGACGCAGAAGGTGCCATCCGGTGCGGTGCCGGTTTGCGTGTTGCCGCCTTCAAATTGTACGCCGATGTTTGCGGCGCCGGGTGTGGTCTGGCCGCGGATGCAGGTCCAGGCGCGGTCGTCGACTTCGGCTGCGGCGACCCAGCCGAAGCTTTCAAGGTCGACGCGAACGGCGGCCATGCCGACTTTGCTGTGCTCGTCGGCCTGATCGTATTCTTCGACTTCGAAGATGTCGGCGATTTCGCTGACCGCACTTGAACTCTGCACCCAGACCATTTCGTCTTCGTCAAAGTGCCAGAGGTGCATGGGAAATTCGATGGTCTGGTCGGCGGAAATCAGCGCCGCAGCATTGCCGCCGGGGGCCAGGGCGAGTTTGTCGTCGGTGCCGGCGGCGCGAAGCTCGATGGCCGAGGCGGCCCACATGCGGAGTTGTTCGCCATCGGCGTTGAAGGGATTGGGGATGCCCTGCATATAGTGGAGCCACTTTTCGGTGGAGTCGGTGGGCATAAACACCGGGTAGATGGTCAGCTCAACTTCGCCGGTGAAGGGCTGGCCGTTAGAGTCGACCAGGCTGTCGGGGCCAAGCTCGAAGTCCAGGCGTTTCCAGGCTGAATACTCGTCATCGTATCCGTGCTCATCGACGGACTGATCGACCAGGGTTGGCGTACCGTCGTAGGTGAATGTTTTGGAGAAGCCCACGAGTTTGCGAAGGATGACGGGAGATACCTGGCCGCCTTCTCGCACGGTGACGCGGGTAAATTGCGGAGCCAGGCGTTTGGGCGCCTCGTAGTACCACCAGGGGAGGATGGAGCCGCCGTCGGCGCGTACCACGTAGGTGCCGGGTGCAAGGTCGGGGACGGTGAATTTGCCAAATGCGTCGGAAACGACTTCCTGGCCGCCAATCGTTACCGTGACGCCCTCGACGACGCCAAGCTCGCCCTGGGTAATTGCGACCACTGCACCGTCGATGCGCGTTCGGCCGTTCTGGCCAAAGCCGTCGCAGGTTGTCAGGCAATAGGTGCAGGACAGGTCGCTTTCGCCGAGCTCGCAGCTTCCGTTGGCAGCGCCGTCGTCACAGACCTCGCCGGCTTCGATAAGGCCATTGCCGCAGTGGGGGATCTTGAAGTTCGTCGTCTCGTCGCCGCAGATGATCGTGATTTCGCCGGGGCTGCGCTCGACCTGGCAGCCGCCGTCGGGTGCATCGCCGTGCAGGGTGATTGGCTCGGAGCCTTCGCAGGCCACGGTGTAGGTGCCGTTTTGGTTGTCGGTGAGTTCGCAGCCGCCGGTGGAAGCGGGTGGCTCCACGATCTCTTCCGTGCCGTCGGGACACAGCACGACGACCTTATCGTCGCTGCGTTCGACCGTGCAGTTTTCGTAGACCACTTTTTCTTCGCCGCTGCAGCCTGCCAACAAGCCAATGCTCACCAAGGCCACTCCTGGAACACTCATCCACTTCATCGCACACTCCTTGATGACAAAAGTTTACATTCAATGCTGGCCGTAGCCTTTGTCATTTTGTGAAGTCTGTCAAAAGCGAATTTGGGTGGGGTGTCTCGCGCGAAGCCGCGAATGTCGCGAATGAAAGGCATGGCAAAGGCAAAAGGCGCACGCGAAGGCGCGAAGGCGCGAATGTCGCGAAGGAAAGGAAGGGAAAGGCAAAGGCAAGGAAAGGCACGGCAAAGGCGTGTCTCGCGCGAAGGCGCGAAGGTGTGGTGAAGCCACGTCTGTGCACGCCGCCCCAGGTTCCGCACTCTCGTCCTATCGGCCTCGAAGTGCATCCACCTGGGGTGGACGTGGCGGTGTGCGCGGCCGATGCTCTATGGCGACGCTGAGTTTATGGAGATCTGTTGAAGGATGAGGGATTTTCCTCGGGCGGTTGTGGCGGTTGTGGCGGACGTGGGTGGATGTGTGGGGTGGGTTTTTAAAGCCAGGCTTTGACCCAGGCGGCGCTGTAGTAGCGGTCGAGCGAGTCGGGCAACACGGTCACGATCGGCGCGTTGAATTCGCCGGTTTGGGCCAGGCGAACGGCGGCGGCGACGTTGATGCCCGACGAGCCGCCGACGATCAGACCTTCTTCGCGGACCAGGCGTTTGGTCATGGCTTCGCTTTCGGAGTCGGGGATGCTGAGCGCGTAGTCGATGAGGCTGATGTCGAGTGTGTCGGGCACGGTGCCGGAGCCGACGCCTTCGGCGGAGTAGGGGCCGTTGGGTGTGGGGGCGCCGTCGTTGACCCAGCCGGCCAGGCCGGAGCCGACGGGATCGGACAGGATGATTTTGATGTCGGGTTTGGCGGCGCGAAGGGCGCGGGCCACGCCGGTGATGGTGCCGCCGGTGCCGGCTGCGGCGACGAATGCGCTGAGGTTACCGCCGGTTTGCTCGAGGATTTCCGGGCCGGTGGTCTGCTCGTGGATGCGCGGGTTGGCCGGGTTTGCAAACTGCGCGGTCAAGAACCAGCCGTTTTCTTCGGCCAGGCGGGCGGCGACGTTGCGGAAGTTGTCGGGGCTTGTGAGCGGGCCGGGTTTGGTGAGCACGAGCTCGGCGCCGAGTGTGGCAAGCGCCAGGCGTTTGTCGGCGGACATGGTTTCGGGCATGCAGCACACGAAGCGGTAGCCGCGGGCGGCTGCGACCATCGCGATGCCCATGCCGGTGTTGCCGGCCGTGCCCTCGATGAGGGTGTCGCCGGGTTTGATAAGGCCACGGGCTTCGGCGTCGTTGATGATCGAGATCGCGGCGCGGTCTTTGATCGAGCCGCCCGGGTTCATGTGTTCGCATTTTGCGTAAATCGGCACAGGAAGGTCCTTGTCGATTTTGGTGAGGCGAACAAGAGGGGTATTTCCGATATTGTCGAGAACGCTCGAAGTTAGTGCTGGCGATTTCATAGGAACACTCTGTCTGGTGATTGGGAAATAAACGCGCTTCTACAACCTCAGAAGGCTATAACATACCAATGTAGTCTGAAATCAATGGGAAGTGGACAATAAAAACGCCGCAGCTCTCAAACCAGGGCTGCGGCGTCTCGATATCAGTACGTCAGCGCATGCAACGCGCTGTGTTTTTTAGGCGATCTGATTCGATCAGGCTCCTTCGGGAGTGCAGATCTCTTCTTCATAGGGGCGGCAGACGTTGTCGACGCATTCGAGGTGCTCCTGGCACATCACGACAGGATCGCTGGTAAAGTCGCAGGCTTCCCCTACGCCCTGGAGCGCAACGCATTCGCCGGGCGCGTCATCCGTGGCATTGCAATGCAAGCCGAGCGAGCACTGGTTGTATCCCGTGCATGTCTCGCCCTCGGCGCGAACCGGCTGACAGCTGCCTTCGATTTCATCGGTTTCTTCATTGTACGTGGTGATGCAGATCAGGCCAGCCTGGCAGAAGTCATCGTCGCCACATGCTTCGCCCTGCTCCAGGAACTCGATTTTTTGGCAGACGTCATCGTCATTGCAGAAGTGGCCCACCTTGCAGGGATTCGTATTGTAGTTGCAGGCTTCGCCGGCATCGACGGGTACTACGACCTGGCAGGTATTTACGCCGCCTGTCGTGAAATCATACACGCAGGTCAGGCCCTCATCGCAGTAAAGCTCGCTGCAATCCTCGCCTTCCCCGGCGGTCGGGCGATTGGAAACGCAGGTCTGCTCGCAGGTTTCATTGCTCACCTCGCAGAAACCATCGATGCATTCTTCGTTGGTGGTACAGGATTCTCCAGCGGCCAGAGTCGGTACGAGCGCTTCTTCCAGGCAGTTTTGGAGAGCGGTCTCATCCCACGGCGAGCAGCTTTCTTTGTAGTCGGCAACCAGGTCCAGACAGGCCTGGGCTTTGTCGGGATCAAAGTCAATCGTGCCTGCAGCTACAAGGTCCGACATCTGGTTGATCGATGAATCGCTCGACATAAGCTGCGTCAAGAAGAAGTCAGCGCAATCGTCCTGGCTTGCTGTGCGACTGATGAACTGGAACAGGAAGGGGTCGGCATTTTCGGGACAGTTGAAAATGATCTCGCAGTACATCTCGGCGGTCGCCGTGGTGATCTGCTGGGTGAAGGCGGCCGGCGTCAGGCCTGTGGAGCCACCGGTGTCGTCATCGTTGTTGTTGTCGGTATCCTGGTCGCCGTTGTTGTCAGCGTCCTGGTCGCCGTTGTTGTCAGTGTCCTGGTCGCCGTTGTTGCCAGCGTCCTGGTCGCCATTGTTGTTGTTGTTGCCGTTGTTCTGGCTGTTGTTGGGGGAATTGTTGTTATTTCCGTCATTGTCGTCGCTACAGGCTGTGGACAGCGTGAGGGACGCGCAGAGCAGGGCGATCAAAAGTTTTTTCCATCCATTCATCGGCTTTTCTCCTTCATAAATCAGTGTCAATTCTCAACAAAATTTCTCAGGGGCGGGCTTATTCGTAGCATCGTTGTCTTCTAAAAACAACGAAACATGCAGGCAACAGGCGTGGTGAAAAAAACAAAACGCCGCAGCCCTCCACGTGAAGGCTGCGGCGTTTTACGAAGCAAAAAATGGGACGTGTGCGAGGATTAATCTTCAGGGATTACGCAGACTTCCTCGTCGTCCTCGTATTTTTGGCAGGTGGATTCACCGGTGGAATCGTCTTCCAGGCAATAGAGATTGTCCTGGCAAAAGACCGGAGGATTGGATGTATTATCGCAGGATTCACCGACGGCTTTGAGAGCAACGCATTTGCCCGGCTCGTCAATACTGGTTGCGTTACAATGCAGGCCAATTGCGCATTGCATCGGGAACAGACAGTCGGCGCCTTCCTGAAGAACAGGCTGGCAGGTTCCTTCGAGTTGCCAGTCGTCCGTGATCTCGCCGACGCAGACCAACCCGGCTTTGCAATTCGAATCGTCAGAACATTCGGCGCCGAGATCCAGGTAAACAGGAATGTTGCAGACATCGTTGTCATCGCAGATCAGGCCAGGCGCGCACTTATGCACCATGGAGTCGCAGGCTTCGCCCGCTCCGACGTCCACAATTTTTGTGCAGACTTCTCCGTTGTCGTAGTCGCAGACCAGGCCGTCTTCGCAGCTAAGGGTTTCGCAGCTTTCACCTTCGCCAGCCAGTGGATCATTGGCCTCGCAGACGCCGTAGCAGGTATCGTCGTCCTGCGTGGTGTTGCAAAAACCGTTGATGCATTCTGCACTGGAAACGCATTCTTCGCCGGGAGCTTGCAGGGGTTCGACGAGTGCTTCTAGGCAGAATCGCATGATCTCGGTTGTCCAGGGCATACAGCGATCTTCGTAGCTTTCCAGTTGTGCCAGACATGCGGCTGCCTGCGTGGCATCAAAGGACGCGCGCCCTGCAGCGATTGCCTCCTCGATAAGCTGCGCGGAGTTACTCTGCCCGCCGTGTATATCCTGGTAGTTGGCAACGCAGGAGGCTTCGTCGCCGGTGCGTCCCAGATACGATACGGTGTACGGATCTGAGTTTTCGGGGCATTGAAAAGCGATTTTGCAATTGAGCTCGGCCGTCATGACCAGGAATCGCTCGACAAAGGTTGTGGGCGTCAATTCCTCGGGAGTTTCGTCTCCGGAGTCTTGTTCATCGCCGGAGTCTTGCTCGTCTCCGGTGTCTTGCTCGTCGCCGGTGTCTTGCTCGTCTCCGGAGTCTTGTTCGTCGCCGGAGTCTTGTTCGTCGTTGTTGTTGACGCCCGTATCGGAGTCATTGTTGGCGTTGTTGGCGTTGTTCTGGCTGTTATTTACAGACGCATTGTTGTCTTTGTCGGAATCATCGCTGCAGGCGGTCGACATGGTCAGCGTCATACAGACCAGGGCAATCATCAGCTTTTTCAACATGTTCATCGTTCATCTCTTTCGTAAAATGATCTCAGTTATTTCGGTTCGACGCGTGTTTGGGTAACACCGATGGGGTTCGAGAGCAAATATAGAAAGAGAATACGCAGAATCGCCGCAGCTCTTTTGGGTGAAAGGGTTGCGGCGTTTGTGTGGGTGCGGGCGATGGAGAAGTGTGCGCAAAGGGGTAAACTCAGCCTGGAGAACGCATGTGTGTTTGGGCGTGATTTATAGAGACTTTTGAAGTTCGCAGGTTGTATTTGTTTTCGATTTTTTATTGAGTCCAGATTGGATGTTTATGGATGGTATTTGTGTGAGGAAAAGAACGTGTTGATTCAAAGTAAACGATGGGTACGGGCGGCTTCTGTGGTGGGACGCCTGGGAGTATTGATGATTTTGTGTGCGGGGCTGGCTGCGTGTTCGGAAGAAGAGGTGGGCGGCGAGAGCGTGCAGGATGTGGGGCATGTGGAGCCGGACAGCGGGGAAACGCAGCCGGATGTGGAGGAGGAAACGGAGCTCAACGCATGTGGTGGGACGGCTGTTCTGACGGAGGAGCCGGGAGCGTCGTGTGGTCCGTGTGGGCTGGATGTCGTGCAATGCGACGGCGCGGATGCCGTGGTTTGCGATGGCAGCACTGCGTGTCCGGATTTTGTGGTCGAAACGCTGGCGGCAGAGGATATTTCGGCGCAGGGAGCCACCTTTCAAGGGAAGGCACAAGCTTTGCCGGAGGAAGAAGTCGTCGACCACGGCTTTTGTGTTTCGCGCGGTGAGGACGAAGAAATTTGCAGGTCTCTCGGGGCGCTGACGCAGGCGGGAGATTTTCGCTTTGAGGAAGATGCGTTGCTTCCCGGGCGAAATTACGAAGTACGCGCGTATGCAAAGGTGGGAGACAAAACCGTGTACGGGGAGGCGGTAGCGTTTACGACGGCAGCCCCGGAGGTCGTGGGGGTTCTGGCGAGCCAGGGAGAGTTTTCGGAGCATGTGCGGCTGAGCTGGGAGGTGATTGCGGGGGCGGAAACGTATGTTTTGTACCGTGATGGCCAGGAAATCGCGCGTGTTTCGGAGGAGGCGGCTGAGTATCTTGATGAGCAGGCGGCGGCCGGCGCTTCGTCGTTGGGAGCCGTAACGGGCGTTCTGGCAAGCCAGGGGGATTTTGCAGACCATGTGCTGGTGACGTGGGAGCCGGTCGAAACACTTCCCGGTCAGGAGCACGTGTATCAAATCGTGGCGAAATATCCCGATGCGGAGTCTGACAAAACAGCCGGCGTCGAGGGCTATCGCAAGGCCGCGGATGTTGGTTATGAGATCAGCATCGATGGAGCAGCCTTTGTGGACGCGGGGACGCAGACGCAATACCAGGATTTTTCGGCCCGCGCGGCTGAGATAACTGCGGCGGAGGTTTCGGCCAGTCAGGGGACGTTTGTCGATTATGTCGCTCTGAACGTGGAGGGGCAGCCCGGCGTGGAAACGTTCGATACGACCTATAAGGTGCGGGCCGTGAGTGTGCAGGACGTTGAAGGGGAGCGGCTCATCGGAGCGGCGTCGGAAGCGGTGCAGGGATTTCGCAGTGCCGGCGATATCGCACTTCAGTGGGAGTCGTCTGAAACCGTGGATGGGACTTTTTACGCGATTTTTGGGGCAACGACGCCGGTTTTTCATCATACCAGCGCGTATTCCGATGGAAGTCCGCGTTTTTATCGGGCGCGGTTTTCGGGCACGGGCACGGAAGACGTCTATTCCGAGGTGGTAGAAGGCGCGCGGGCTGCGCTTTCGATACGGTTTGTGGAGCTTCCGCGTGACGCGGATGTGAAGCTGCCGTTGCGTGTTGAAGCCGAGGTGGTCAATCAGTTCGGGCTGGGTTTTGAGGGGATCAACGTTCGGATGATGCTGGCGCGTGATACGTATCCGTTTTTTGCGATGTCGTTTGGAAACCAGAATACCGACGTGCAGGGGCGGGCCGTGTTCACGCATACGACAGGCGTTCCGGTTGCGGGCGTGGACTATTTGTTTGAGGCCAAGCTGCCGAACAATAAGATGTATTTCAGTGAACAATTCAGGATTGATTCGAGTGCGATCATGCCGGCCAGCGCGGCTTTGGACGGCACGGCGGGCAATGGAAAGAGTACGGAGCCGGCGCTCTCGGCGGACGGTCGCTACGTGGTCTTTACTTCGACGTCCGACAATCTGATGGCGGGGAACGAATTGAATCGGAAACAGGTGTATCGCAAGGATGTGGTCACGGGCGAGATCAAGCCGGTCAGCATCAGCCAAAGCGGTGCGTTGGGGGATCATGACTCAAACGGTGCTTCGGTATCGGCAAACGGACAATTCGTTGCCTTTATATCGACTGCCAAGAACCTGTTGGCCTCGCCGATTACGTCGAATCATCCACAGATCTATCTGAAAGACATGGCTACGGGCGACGTGATGCATATCAGCACGACGGCGAGCCATGTGGCGAGTGATGGCAGTTGTTTTACACCCGTGATCAGCGCGGATGGTCGATTTGTGGCGTTTGGAGCGGCGGCAACCAACCTGGCGCCCGGCATTACGGATGCAGGCATCAATCATATTTATCGCAAAGACCGGGTGTCGGGTGAGCTTGAGCCGGTGACGCAGGTTCCGGGGCATCCTGCTGCGCAGTGGGCTTCGTTTGAGCCGTCGATCTCTGCCGACGGTAGCAAGATTGCTTTTTCATCCTTTGCAACCAACCTGGTCGCCGGCATTCCGAGTTCGCCGACGCTTGAGCGGATCTATGTGCGGGATATGCAGGCTGGCGGTGGATTTACGCTGGTAAGCACGAACGAACAGGGTGTTTCGGCTGATGACCGAGCTACGTCTCCGTCGATTTCCGCGGATGGTCGGTATGTCATGTATCTTTCGATGGCCACGAATTTTGCTCACAATGCCAATCCAGAAGGACACATGCATATATACCGCAAAGATCTGGTCAGCGGCGAAATCGCCTATGTGAGCACGAACGGGGCCGGGGAAGTTGCGAATCAGCGAAGTGTGAAGCCGGCGATGTCGGCGGATGGTCGCTACGTGACGTTTGGCTCGTACGCCACCAATTTGCTTGCGGGTGTGGATACGTATCAGATGTATCGCAAGGAAATTGCAACGGGTCGCGTCGATCTGGTGAGTGCGAATTTGCAGGGCGAGGCGGCCGAGGGGCACAAGGAGGCGCTGAACTCGTACACTGATTTTCCGGCGATTTCGGCCGATGGTCATTATGCTGCGTTTAGTTCACCGGCTACAAATCTGGTAGCGGGCGTCACCGTACCCGACCAGGTATACGTGCACCGGATTGCGGTGGAATGATCGGATAAAGCTGGTGAATCTGGCGTAAACACAGGCCCGGCTCCCGTCTCTGAGACGGGGGCCGGGCTTTTGTTTGCGAGGCCTTCATAGGCACGATCCCTGAACACTTGTGATCCATCGACCCCCCCCGTTGCGATGTGTGGTCGCCTGCAACGGCTCTGGATGGCGCGGCGAGCGATGGAAGAACGGTCGGCTGCGCCATAAAGTCACAGCTTGTGCGATGTGTGGTCGCCTGCAACGGCTCTGGATGGCGCGGCGAGCGATGGAAGAA
>JBEBUW010000010.1:0-68389 GCA_040393065.1 Lujinxingia vulgaris
GAATGGGTCTTAAAAACCCGGGGCAGACTCGTCCTGCTCTGCAGAGTTTTTTAGCCGGCGTGTGTCGCGTATGTAGGTGCGAGACGTAGCCACTACGAAAAACTCTGCAGAGCAGGGTGAGGCTGCAAACATAGCAGTAGAAGTAGCAGTGGTCAGACGGCGCGGGGAGGCGCAAAAGCAGGCGGCAAAAAAAGAAGAAAAATTTTGCAGTGACGAGGCTCAAGTGCGTAAAAATTCAGGCAGAAAATTTCTGAAATTACAGAAATTTCTATAATTTTCTGTCTTTTCAAGAACTGTTCTGTCCTGGCCTGCCGGTCCTGTAAATTTCTATATTTCTACGAATAATAGCCGGACCAGAAATTTTTTCAGGACGCATTAAGACACAGAGAGACTACGGTCGGCCACGATTCGCAAGCCAAACGAATCAGCGGAAGCGTTGCTTGCGAGACAAAATATGAGGCTCCGTGAAATAGATAATAGCTCCTGGTCATTCGAGACAGGCTTAGAGCAAAGACTTTGAGCCGGCATGACCCGCTGAGCCGGGAGCAGATACCTCGCGGCGGGCGGGTATTATAACCATTATTGCATGTTTTTTTGGGGAGATTTGCGCAATCAGGTGTGATTGCGGCGATAGTAAAGCGGGTGGATGGGCAGGCCCTGTTCGATGATGGTGACTTCGCGGTTGGTGCGGGGGAATGGTTCGATGGGGAATTCACGCAAGGAGAGCGGATCGAAGGCCGGGTGCGCATCGAGGATCGCGCGCATATCGTCGGCGAGTGTGCCTACATCGGTGCGAATCCAGATCATACCGCCGACTGGCATTTTGGTCGCAACCATGTCGAGGAACGCGGGTTGGATGATGCGTTTTTTACGATGTTTGAGTTTCCACCAGGGATCGGGAAACAGGATGAAAAGCTCGTGGAGCTGGCCGGCATCTAGGAGGATGGGAAGAGCCAGGTTCGCGTCGGCGCGAAAAGTAGTGGCGTTGGGGACGTTGTGCTTGGCGAGGACGTCTTTGGCGATTTCGACAAACTTGTGGCGCCATTCGATGCCGATGAAGTTGCGGTCGGGATGGGCCTGAGCGATTTCCTTGAGGAATTTACCTCGGTTGGAGCCGATTTCGATGCTGACGGGGCCCTGGATGGGGTCGTTTATGGCGCGTTCGCGAAGCCAGGCGAGTTGTCGGGCGAAAAATTGTTCGGTGTAGGCGTCAAAGCGCAAGGATAGATCAGACACGTAATACTTCGGTAGAAAAGGGTAATGAAAATGGAAATCGTCTGAAGAAAACGAACTCAGACAAAGACGTGAAGGCCGTCGGCGGCGACGGCGGATTCTGCAAAGATGGATTTACCAAGAGCGTCGATACGGTCAAGGTCATCGTCGGTGCTGGCGGGAGCATGGTGGAATAAGAAGAGTTTTTTTGCGTTGCAAGCGATGGCCATCTGCGCGGCGATTTCTACGGTGGAGTGCCCGTATCCCTGGGTTGGGGAGATGGGAGATGTGTATTGTTCGTTGGTGTACATCGCGTCATGAATGAGGATGTCTGCGTTTTCTGCAAACTGCATGAGGCGACGGTCCCCCAGGGCGTAGCTTTCGATGTCGGTGGCGAAAACTACAGAGCGATTGTCATAAACGACTTTGTAGATGTTGACGCCGCATTTGGGGTGGTTCAGGCCACGCAGACAATGGATTTCGCACAGGATTTCGTCGGGATCGGGGCGCGTGTCTCGTTCGGGACTGACATGTACCGGGATGGTGCTGTCTTTGAGTAAATAGACGATGTCGGACTGTCCAATGTTCTGGAAATGTTTGGTGGAAGCCATTTCGTGCAGTTCGACGGGATAATAGGGAGAGCGAATGAGCGCTTCGATACTTTGTTGAAAGGAAGTAAAGCCGGCGGTACGAGGTCCATAGAGATAAAGTGTGTGACGCATCCGGTAGATGGGCGCGAAGTAGGGCAGGCCGATGAGATGATCGAAGTGTGTATGGGTGACGAACAGGTAGCTTGAGCTTTTGGTCTGGTCATTGCGCTGGAGCAGTTCATCGCCGTAATTTTTCAGTCCGCTACCGGCATCGAAGATGATGTCGCGGCCTTCTACGCTGACGACCACGCAGGCCGTGGCACCACCATAGCGAGTGTGTTGTTTTCCAGAAACCGGAAGGCTGCCGCGGCAACCATAAAATTTGACTGTAAAGTCTGAAGACATGGCCAGGGCCAGAGGAAAGGGTAAAAACTACCCGGAGGTTAAGAGCGCCTTCTAATTATCAGCGTTGACAAGGGCTCGCGGACTATACCAAGTGGTATTTTCTTGCGTCAAGAATGATGTCTTGAGCCTGTAAAACGGATGTGCACAGGCGGCGGAGGGTTTGATGAAGTGGTTGGTTGATCCAGCGGGTGGGATTTCGCAGAGCATGCTGGTAGGCGTGGGGATCTGGGCTGCGTTTGCGTATCTGTGGACAATTGCGCCGGCCAGGGGCGTGCAGCGAGGTGATGCCTTTGCGGCGTTCGGGCTGGGAGGTCTGGGCGGAATTGTTGGCGCGCGCCTGATGTGGCTGATTGCGCAGGGTAGAGCGCTGGAGGGATATCGCTGGCTGGATATGCTCAATCCTCTTGGCGCAGGCTACAGCTCGATGGGATTTCTGGCAGGGGCGGGACTGGTGATTTTGGCGATGGCCGGGGGCGGTTTTTTTGAAGGCACGTCGCGCAGATCTTTGCTTGATCTGGTGGTTCCAGCCGGGCTGCTGGGACTGGCGTTTGCGCGTCTTGGATGCATATTTAACGGCTGTGATTTTGGAAAGGTCACCGAATCGGGCTGGTTTGCGATTCGTTACGCGCAAGGTTCGCTCGCCTGGCAGCAACATGCGAAGCGCGGATTCATCGAGAGTACTGATGCCTGGTCGCTGCCGACGCATGCTTTTCCTTTATACAGTGCACTCGTCACGATTATGGTAGTGGTCTGGGTCAGTGTCGGAAGTAGTCGGCCAAACGCGGAGCCATGGCCTGCTGGTAAAATCGCTTTGCGGGCGATTGTGGCCTTTTGTATGGCGCAAATATTGCTGGAGTTCTTGCGTGAAACCTGGGCAGCAGGTAGTTTAACAGCCTGTACACCGAATCAAATTGCACTCACAGGTGCATTACTCATTGTGAGTACTGTGCGCATTTACCAGGCGTATGGAAATGCCAAAAGAAAAAGAAGCAGAGATGTTTAATGGATAAAATCCGTACCGTTTTGATTTTGGAACACCCTTCGCGCTCTCGCAGTTGGTTTGAGAGGATTTTTGCAGGAAAAACTCGCTGGCGGGTTCTTTTTGTGGCCGGGATACCGGAGATGCTGACCGGGCTGGATGATTTTCGAGATGCGTTGGTTCTGGTGCCGGGAGGGGATAAATACGATGCGGAATTGAAAGGGATTGTTGCACAGGTTTCGAGACGAAGTCTTCGGAGTCCGGTTGTTTATCTGGCCAATGAGCCACATGACTGTGAGCAGACCTCGCGTGCGCTGCGCGCTGGTGTCAATGATTTTGTTTTCGCTTCGGTACTGGAGCAGCCTGCCGGGCTGGAGATTTTGCGGCTTGCCTGGTTGCGGCAAGAGCTTTCGGCACAAAAAGAAGGGGAAACCAATGAGCTGCTTCAGTGTAAGCAGAATCTGGAATTGCTCGATGTTCTGGCGGTCGCGGTTACCAGCACGATTGATCATGATGAGCTTATGCATCGCGCCCTGAAGGTGTTTGCAAGCATCTGCCCACACGGGCGTTCTGCGTACTATGAGCTGGTGCCAACGCAGGCTGCTGGAGAAAATGGGGAGAGCGTGCCGACGGCGGCGTCCATGCAGTTGCGGTGCGCCGGAAGTCTGACTCACACAGAATCCTCTATAGGCCAGCCGGTTTCGTTGGAAGACTCCAGAGTCCTTCATGCGCCGTATAGAGAGTCCGAGGAAGCTCTGGTGTCTTTGATCATGGAAAACAAGATCCAGGCCAATATCCTTGCGCCTGACAGGCGTTATCCACTGCTGCGCACACTCTGGAACGATATGTCGGCAGGACAAGTTTCGTTGGTGCCAGTGTGGTCCAGTGTGCAACCGCTTGGGATGCTGATCATCTATTCCAGGGCTCAGGATCGCTGTTCGCGCCTGTTTATGGGCGAGGAGCCGTTGCGTGTGATGGCGCGTATTTTTGGAGCAACCCTTCAGAATGCGCAGCTCTATGAGGAAGTGGACGCGGCTTACCAGACACTGCAGAGCACGCAGAGTCAACTCGTGCATTCGGAGAAATTCGCGGCCATGGGTGTGCTTTCGGCGGAAATTGCCCATGAGTTCAACAATCCCGCCAGTTTTGTCATCAGCAACCTGAGCGTGATGCGTGAGTATGTAGAAATGATTTCGGGCTTTGTCGAAGGTTTGTCGGTGGTAGCAAGCCGGGAGCCATCAGTGCAGGCTGAAATCGAGGCGCTGGAGGCGCATTTCGAGATCGCTTTCTTGCGTGAAGATCTCGAGAACCTGATCAGTAGAAGTCTGAGCGGAATGCAGCGGATTCATCAGATTGTGCAGGATTTGCGGTATTTTTCGCATGATGTGGCGCAGGAACCGGGCTGGGTAGATCTGGAGCAATTGGTTTCGGCCGTGCTTCATCTGGTAAGCCACGAGGCACGGTACCGTGCACGTTTGGAACTGGATTTTAGCGGCCTGCCGCAGGTGTTTTCGGATGCTAACAAATTAAGTCAGGTTCTACTCAATTTGTTTGTAAATGCTGCGCACTCCATCGCGCCAGGAAATCCCGAAGAGAATTTCATCCGCGTCAGTACGCGACGCGATGGCGAAGATGTGATTTTGTCGGTACAGGATTCGGGCGTGGGCATTGCGCCGGACGTTTTGCCAAAGATCTTTGATCCGTTCTTTACAACCAAAGAGCGCGGCAGTGCGACCGGACTCGGGTTATCGATTGTTCAGGATATATTGCGCGGATTGGGCGGCGAGCTGAAGGTTTCCAGTGAGCTGGGCGTGGGCTCGGTTTTTGAGTTTCGCCTGCCGATTCGCGCTGCACAGTTTGCGGTCAAGAAAGAACTTCGCGAAAGTGGCAGTTACAAATCACCGCCACGCTCGCGTCGTACCACTCCGGTGTATCGTTCTACGGGAGGAATCACGTCGAATGAAGAAAAGCCGGATAAACCACAGGAGCCTACGTGAATGATACACCGGGACGCGTATTTCTGGGCACTTCGGGCTGGTCGTATGACGATTGGAATGACGTGTTTTATCCATCAGGTACGAATTCCCGAGACCGGCTGACCTATTATGCCTCACAGTTTTCTACCGTAGAGATCGATTCGACGTTTTATGGAATTCCGTCGATGAAGACCGTGCAGTCCTGGGTGGAGCGCACGCCGGACGATTTTATTTTTTCGGCGAAATTCCCGCGTTTGATCACGCATGATGCGCGTCTTGTGCATTGTGAGCATGAAACAATGGCATTTATCGGCGTGATATCCGAGCTTGGCAATAAGTTAGGGCCGCTGCTTTTGCAGCTTCCGCCAGATTTTACAACGGACTCCTTTGATGATCTGGCGATGTTCTTTGAAGGATTGCCGGACGGGTATTCCTATGCCGTCGAGGTGCGCCATCCGTCATGGCTCATCGAAGAATACTCTGACCTGCTCAAGCGCTGGAATGTGTCGATGGTCCTGACCTGCTCGGCGCATTTTGAGCGCTTCTGGCGCACAACTTCACGGATTGCTTACATCCGCTGGCTGGGAAAACGCAATGTTTTACAGCGGTTTGATGAAATTCAGATCGATCGCAATGACGAAATCAAATGGTGGGTCCCCAGAATTCAGCACTTTGTAGAAAAGGGCGGGTTGGTTTTTGGATATGTGAACAATAACTACTCGGGGTTTGCGCCACAGACCGCACGCGAGATTGCAGGTGCCCTCTAAGATTGACATCCAGGCGTTGCTTGAGGCATAAAGCCCGCGCGTAGTCACGCTTTGACGGTAAATTAAGGATGGTCAATCATGTCCAATGTAAATTTCAACGAGCTGCAGATTTGTCTCAACGATTGCCTTGCTTACTGCAAGAAGCACCCGGAGCGTGAGCATGTCCGCGAACTGGGAGCACGCCTGGTGCGTGCCGAGCAGGAGTTCAATCAGGGCATCGCGAGCAGTGATCGTAAGTTTGTGCAGTGGCGAAATGAAGCCACAGATGAAAAGCTTCAATGGAAACATCTTGCCAACCACCTGGCCAGCTTGCAGCGAAAGCTGGGAAGCATCAATGCAGTCGGCTATCCAGAACGTCGTGTGATGTACTGGGATACGGAGCTGCTGGAAAACGCTGTGCAGGAAATGGTTGCGTATCTGCGGGCGCGGGTCGATGTGATTCCGTTTGCTCAGGATGAAGTTGGCAACCTGGAGCGCCGGCTGGAGAATTGCCGCAACGAAGATGTTGATAGCGATCGCGCACTTCGTGCCTATACTCGCCAGGTCTCTGAGCGCGCTGATGGAATGCGGATGGCCATTGACAATATCGGTGCGTTTCGTCGCGCGATGCGTCGTGAGCTGGGCATCAATCATCCTGATTACCAGAGCATTCGCTGGCCCTTTGATGTCGCCACGGACGAGCGCATTCTGTAATTGTTTTTTGCAACACTTGTTGACAATCCTGTCACCGCGCCATCATTTCTTGGCCCTGAATCGGGCCTTTCTCAAATCCGGAGCCGCAGGGGTATAAGCATGCGTAATTGGAAAGATGCAGTCGTTCTTATTACTGGCGGCGGCCACGGGATTGGTCGCGCAACCGCTCTGCAGATGGCTGCGCGTGGTGCCCTGGTGTTTATTTGCGGGCGCACGCTCAGTGCCCTTCAGGAAACAGCAAGGTTGGCCGGGGATGGGGCCACGATTCTTGCTCATTCGGCAGATATTACGCAGGAAAAAGACGTTCAGTCTCTGATGGATGCGATAGAGGCCCGGGCAGGACGACTGGATGTGCTAATCAACAACGCAGGGGTCTTAGGGCCGCGCACAGATATTGAGCACGTTGCCCTGAAGGACTGGAAACAGACGCTGGATGTCAACATTACGGGCACGTTTCTGGTCAGTCGTGAAGCAACTTCGCTGCTTCGCAATGGCCAGAAGCCATTGATCGTGAATCTTTCCTCCAGTGTAGGGCGCCAGGGCCGCGGAGGCTGGGGACCCTATGCCGTTTCAAAACACGGCGTGGAAGGTCTCACCGATGTGATGGCAGATGAACTGGCCGTAGATAAAATTGCCGTGGTTTCGCTGAATCCGGGCGGGACAGCAACGCGGATGCGCGCAGCTGCGTATCCCGAGGAAGATCCGGCAACGCTTCCTGTGGCCGATGACGTGGCTTCGACGATTCTGCGGCTGGCTGACGAAGTCACGCTGGAGCAAAGCGGCAATCGCTTCGATAGCCGTGCCATGCTTTCTTGAAAGCAAGAAATAATGAAAACCAGCAGAAGTGGGAGAGGTGGGCCGCATAGGTGCCGTAAAAGCTCTGTATATTTCAATCCGTTAGGGCTTACAAGTTGACTTGATTCAACGAAATCGGTATTTTTTGCCGTGCAGATTTGATAAGGGAATTTCCCGTTCGCCTGGTAAGTGTGGTTGTGTATTTTGGAGACGAAAATTGAATATTTTTGATAAGACATTTATCAATCCACTTCATGACCGCCTTCGGGCATTTCACCGGGATGATTCTGGCGCTACGGCTGCGGAATACATCATCTTATTGATCTTAATTGCGTGCTTTATCATCGCGATTGTAAAAGTGTTCGGAAAGACCATTTACGACAAGTACTGGGCTGCCGATGAATATGTGACCAAAGAAGTAACGATGTAACGCCTTAATGACTTGTAATCGCATGGATGAATGTTTTTAACAGATTGCTCAGGAGCTTGAATATGAAGCAGCAGACTAGCCGGTATTTTCAAAAACTATCTGTACTCGGATTGCTATTATCCGGGGCACTGATCGCAACAGGCTGTGGCGAGGAGGAAGGTACACCGGGCTTGGATACTGCGCAGGCTCGGACGTATGCTCTTGAGGACACGGAGTACACACGCAACATTCAGGTCTATAGCAATGTAAAACGCCTGGACGACCGTGCAGCAGCCCTGGTTTCGATTGAGCCGGATCGTCTGTATTTTCCAGCTTCCGCGTCGCATTTGATTGCCGAGTATGAAGCGGGCGATATCATGGCGACAGCCACCGGTCAGGGGCTGCTTCGTCGCGTCGAACGTATTGAGCGTCAGGGCGACACGCTGGTGGTCATTACCAGTCCGGCCAGTCTGGGAGATGTTTTCGCCAGCGGCGAAATTTATTTTGCAGCACATGCCGAACCGGACCTCGAAGTTCCTGAAAACTTCCGCTATGAGCCGATGCTGCACGATGTCAATGGCCTGAACGCGCGTTCGCAGGCTCTTTCGCTGGAAAAGAGCTGGGATGGTTCGCTGTTCTCGTGGAACAAAGACTTTGCAAGCGACATCAACGCAAAGATCGCAAACAATTATCTGATCGTTGAGCAGGCCAGTGTAAACTTTGACGTCGGCGCCGAGTTCTACGTTGACGCTTCGGTCTCGCTGGCTTCTCCTTTTGATAACCCGCTGAAAACTCTGCGTGTGGGTGCAAACGGCTCGGCCAACGCAACACTACGTGTTCGGTTGCAGTCTGAAGACGCGTTTGATTTTTCCAAGACATATGCTCTGGTTTCCACCGATCCTGGTGACTCGCCGATGCTTCAGATTCCTACCAAGACCTTCCCGATTGCCGGTCTTGTGAATCTGGATTTTGGCGCCAAGGCTACGCTGAAACTTGAAGCAACCCTGCAAGGCGAGCTCACGGCTACCAGCGAAGTCCAACTGAATGGAAATCTTGGCGGTGGCGTCGAGTACAAGAACAAAAACTGGGGCGTTTATACCAAAGCTGCCTTCTCGCCGAGCGGCTCTGGCCCGGCATTTGATGGTGATAAGGAGTTTGATGCCCAGGCACAACTCTATACAGAATTGACCGTTAAAATCGCAGATACGCTGAATGGCTCGCTGACTGTGCAGCCGACGATCGTCACGGTTGACCTGAGCCAGAAAATCTATCAGAGCGGCGATAAAAAAGGACAGTGCCCGTATCACTTCAATATCAATACGATCGGCAAAGCTTCCGGCGCGATCAGCGACGCAAATCTTTTGGGCTTCAAGATTCCTCTGATGAAGTCCCCGAAAAACTGGACGTTGTATGATCGTGACTTCCTGACCAGAAATGGACAGCTTCAGCTTCCTGGTATTTGTGACCCGAACTATGTCGTTCCGTCCTTTGGTGATGGCGGTCTGTACCCCGGCATGGTCTGCGAAGAGAGCAATCAGTGTGATGGCGGTGCAGTTTGCCAGCGCAATACCTGTGTAACAGAAGGCCCGATTCGATTCACGGCTGCATGGTTTGAGGATACCGACCTTGACCTTTCGGTAACAACTCCGGATGGAACTGTCGTTGATGCCTATGACTTTGCCAGCCCGGCCAAAGGCGGTCTGAAATATGACTTCCCCAACTGCACCGGAAAATGTGTTGGAAAGGGCTCATTTGTCGAGAGCATCTACTCGATCGAAGCTCCGCAACCGGGTACCTACACCATCACGTTGACGCACTTCAAAGATCGCACCGGTGGAAAGAGTGGGCAGGTTGCATTGCTTATCGATGACAATGGCAAGCTGACGAACGAAGGCGGTCAGATCCCGGCCGAAGGTGAATCGATTAGCTTCGAGTACGTTGTTAAGTAAGGCGTAATGCGCCAGCGATTATGCACCATGTATTGCTGGCGACATTTATAGGTATAGGGATAAGAACAGGGGTGCAGGTATCTGCTTGCACCCCTGTTTTCTTTTGAAAAACTCTCCTCAGTTTTCGGTAAAATCATGCATTCTCCTCGAATTAGCTTTTGTAAGCGATTGTCCCTTCTTACTTTGTTTTTGGTAGCGCTGAGCTTGTCGGCGTGTGGAAACAATAATTCTACGTTTCAATCCAAGCGTGATACCGGTTCCAATGTCGAAGACGAGGATACAGGTGTCGTTGGAGATGATACGGGCAACAATTCCGATACGGGCAACAATGGCTCGGGAGACAATGATACCGGCAATAATGGCGAAACGGATACAGGTGAAAACCCCGACGATCCTTGCCTTGAGACAACGGCGGAGCAGGCTGCTGATTTTGCAACCAACTATGCCCGCGCGCTGTGCCAGAAAATGTGGTCTTGCGAAGGTAACGCTACCATTGCGATGTTTGCCTCATTGGGTGGCTGGACCGATGAAGAGTCATGCGTGAATTCGGTACTGGCAGCGAATATGACGGCTGCCCAGGCCAGAGCCGCAGTAAACAATGGTTCGATGAAACTCAATTCGTGTGCTGCAACAGCCTGCCTCGAGGAAATTGAGGAGCTCAATTGCTACGATGCAGAAACGCCGATGCGAGAAAATTACGTTCCGTTCATCGACAGCTGCTATCAAGCACTGGCTGGAAATCTCAGTACCGGACAGCCATGCACGATCAATGGACAGTGCGGAACCGGTGAGTTTTGTCAGCCGGATGATGAGCAGGATGTTTGCGGCGGAACCTGCGCGGATGTCGGATTGTATGGGTCGGGGCAATGCGGTGACATCATTTGTCGCGGTGATCAGTATTGTGTACCGGACAACGATGTTTGCGTAAGTCGTCATGCGGACGGTGAGTCTTGCGAAGAGGACTACCATTGTAAGTACAATTCGGAATGCGTTGATGGGCAGTGCGCGTCGATTGTTTCTGGTCTGGGTGAAGGCTCGACCTGTGATCTGAGCACGGCGCTGTGTGAGTTCGGTCTGATTTGCGTGGGAGGAACCTGTCAGAAACCAGCTTCTACAGGCGAAACCTGCGCATTCTTTGGATGCAGTCCCGACCTTTATTGCAATTCCGAGGGTAAATGTGTGGCAAAAGGCGGCGCCGATGCTTCATGCACGGATGGCAGCCAGTGCCTGTCCACGCATTGTGTAGCTGGAAAATGCACGGATCTCGATGCGCTTTGTCCGTGATAGCAATCACGCATCTAAAGTAGTCTGAGTAAGAAAAATCCCCCGGCAGATGAATTTGCCGGGGGATTTTTTTGACTCAACGTTGCGAAGCTTAAAAAATCAACTCACATTGCAGAAGACCTGATAATCGATAAATCCCGTAAATTCAGCGTTTTCGCCGCATACGGCACATTCGGGATCACGACTCAGCTTTAGTTCACGGAATTCAGCGCTGAGTGCATCATAGGTGATGAGTCGGCCGGCGATGGACTGGCCGGCGCCCAGAATCAGCTTGATAACTTCTGTGGCCTGAAGCAGGCCGATGACGCCGGGAACCACGCCGAGAACGCCGGCTTCCTGGCAACTGGGAGCAAGCTCCGGTGGCGGCGGCTCGGGATACAGGCAACGGTAGCAGGGACCCTGGTTGGGAACAAATGAGGTCGCCTGGCCTTCAAAGCGGTACACCGAACCGTGAACATTGGGGATCCCCAGGTGAACGCATGCGTCATTGACGAGATAGCGTGTAGCGAAGTTATCACCGCCATCCACGACGATGTCCCAGTCTTTGAAGATGTCTAATACGTTATCGCTGTTGAGCCAGGTTTCGTAGGTAACGATTTCGACCTCGGGATTGAGTGCTTCAAGAGTGGCCCTGGCGGACTCAACTTTTGAGGTGCCAACGCGCGCATCCGTATGAAGAATCTGACGTTGGAGGTTGGAGCGATCGATGACGTCGCTGTCAATTAGGCCGATTTTTCCTACGCCGGCTGCGGTCAAATACAGAGCTGTAGGGCTACCCAGCGCACCGGCGCCGAGCAAAAGTACCCGTGCGTCCAGAAGCTTACGTTGGCCGGCTTCGCCAACTTCGGGAATGATCAATTGACGGCTAAATCGTGATAACTGCTCCGGCGTGAGTGATTTTGCGATGTGGATTTTGTGACCGGCACGTTTCCAGGCTGTAAATCCTCCGCGCATCGATTTGACGTTGGTGTAACCGAGTTCTTTAAGTGACCGTGCAGCGAGGGCTGAACGCGTGCCGCCGGCGCAATAAAGCACAATGGGCGCCGAACGATCACTCACAACATTCTCGATTCTTAGATCGAGCATTCCACGAGAAATAAACTGAGCGCCTTCTATATGGCCATCGACAAACTCATCACGCTCGCGCACGTCAATCAATGTGACCGGCTCACCAGATTGAAGAAGGGCATGAACGGAATCCACGTCTGTTTCCTCAATTTCACTTTTGACTCGCTCGATCAATTCATTGAAATTTGCCATTACAAATCTCCTTATCTTATCAACTCTTACGCAATACTTTCTAAGCAGTAAGAGAATCTGGACTCGCCTGTCGCGAACAGAACATTCAGTGGATCTGGTTTATTCAGAGCAGCAGAATAGGTAGGGCCTGGCCGCCACTGCCTCTAGAACTCATCGAGTGCATCGATGAGTTCATCGATCCCTTCGACGGCTTGCTGAATATCAACGCGGTTTCGGATTTGATTGATGACCGATTGTACTTCGGGTTTGAGTTCTCTGGGAGCTTCTGGATACCAGGCCAGAAGCATACTGGCGATAGCGGTATCTTGATAAAATCCCAGCGCGCGAAGGGCTACCTTGCGTCGATCCAGTTCGGTTTCTGTTCGGACGATCGTAAAAAGTATTTCAATACCAGACTGACTGCGGCGATGGCCGATTGCCATCAGGGCCTGGCGAAAAAGTAGCTCACGTTCCTCCGGGGTTTCATTGTCCGAAGCCGGAAACTGCTTTTGCGCAATGGATATCAGCAATGCCTCTCCGGCAGGGGTGGTATCAAGGCCGAGTAAATCAACAAGCTGAATACGCGCGCGAAATGGAGTTTTGGGGTCTTTGAATAATTGTTTGATGACAGCGACATTCAAGGAGCGGTCATGGCGCTTTAAGGCTCGCATGATATTGATAGCACGCGCCGTATCGATGGATTGGACGAGCGTCTCGCTCAGAAATTCCATCGCCTGCGGACTGCCTTCGCGCGCCAGGAGGCTATAGGCGTGATGAAGTCCCTGCGTCCAGGTTTCGTTGCGAGCGTATTGGATCACAGCAGGAATGCTTTTCTCGGAGTCTTCTTTTCTGGCGAGTGAAATCATCGATTCGATGCGAACATCGGGGGAGATATCGGTCAGCGCTTGCTCCAGCGCTGTCCGCGCCTGCTCATCGGGATAATAGCCGAGTGCCTGAGCGGCAGCGCGACGGATCAACGGGTCAGGATGTTTGAGCAATAAATCATAAGCCAGATAAGGCAGGGCCGCTTCGTGGCGGAAATACCCCAGGGCTCGGATTGCACTCAAGCGATGCGTTCGTGACGGCGCATTTTTTGCGGCTTCGAGTAAAAGTTCGCTGCCTTCGAGTTGTGCTCCTTGTTGGATATACAGGCGGCGGCCGAGCGTTTCGATACCACGAAGGGCATCAAAAGAAGCAGCGGCTGACGTATCCTCTCGCCGGGTCTGCGTAAGAAGCGCCGGGAAAACAGTGGCACCGCCGTTGACGATGGCACGCAGGCGTTCACGACGTTCAAAGTCGCTACCCTGTCCGAGGTTCTCAACGAGTAGTGAAAGTTGAACCGGAGTGGCAACACGGCCGATCAGGCGAATGATATCAATCCGTTTTTGATCGGTAATTCCCTGGTTTTCTAGGAATTCCGAGAGTTTTTCAGTTGAATGGGAGCCGTGCATAGCGATGGTACGCTTGATGGCACGATATTCGTCGTCTTCTGGTTGGGTGACTTCAAACGCGGCAAGCAAAATAGGAAGCGATTGGCCGGGAGGAAGTTGGCCGAGCAATGGAATGACGCGAACTCTGCGCTCCGAGGGACCTTCAGCCAGTGCTTCGCGGATGGCGGCCACTGCGTCAGTTTCAATGCCAATCATAAGCTGTCCCAGCCGGTCGCGCCGGCGCAGCAAGGGTTCGGAAGCGATAAAATCGATGAGGTTCTTCGCTGTTTCGCGGCTGCTCGGAGATTCAAGCGTTGTCACGGGCGTAATCTCTGAGATGGCGACCGATTGGCGATAATCTGGCGAGCGACGTGCGGGAGCGGATGTTCCAGACATGCTGTCCAGAAGCATGACCGTCATGCAGCTTGTTGTAACTGGTTCTGGAAACGCAACGAACAATCCGCCCTTATTGTCCAGGGTGGCGTAATCATAACCGGGAATGTCGATTTCAAAACGAGTTAGGTCTGAAAATGAAACAAGCAGTCGGGTAGGGCGGCCGTATTGCTGGAATGTATTGGAATCGCTGCCGTTTCCAGGGAAAATGCGAAAGCCTTGGAGCGGTACGAGTTCATTTATACTGGCTGTGACATATTCTCCGGTGCCAAGGCCTTTCGCGCCTTCAGCCCAGGCTGTTTTGGTATCAAGATCGCCAAGCGTACGAGGCCGGATCGTGACCAGCGCACCTGGATTGCTGCGAATATCGCTTGTGGCCCAGGCCCAACTGTAAATTCCGGCCAGATATGGGGACATAAAACGTGTTTTAGGAGTTTTCGCTGTAAGTTTTCGTGCTCCTTTCAGTAAAACTTCAAGCTTTGCATGAGGAATGAATCGTTGCCTGTCTACTACGTATCGTTCAACGGCTTCGTCATTCCCAAGGCCGCAATATTCTACGACATTTTTTGAGTCTGTTCGTAAAAGCTGCGGGGCCGCGCCTTCCGTATCCACATGAAGTCTTGGGCCGCCATCAAGTTCCGTAAAGTTTCCACTGGCCACCAGCGTACAGTTCCAGTGAATTCGGCTGGTGGCTCTTCGCGATTGTCTTTCGTCTACGGGACTGAGTAACCATGCAACTTGATACGTCGGCATATCGGGCGGAGCGCCGGCTTCCACCGAAGACGTTCCTGTGAAAAGTACAAGATGGGTGTTTTGCTCTAATAGATGATGAGCGATCTCATACTGGTAATAACGCTCTCCGGCATGATCGGGCAGAAGTGCCGCGCACAGGCGCGTTTGTGTCGCATCAGCACTGTCTGCATGAAGTGACCAGGGGAGGTTACGGCCATCATCGTCGCGATTCATTTGCACAGAAATTGAGCCATGCGCATCATCATCGAGCTTCACATTCTGAGAGAATCGAAGAACTTTGGCCGCATTAGCATTATCGATGTCATTTGCGTCAGATGCCTGTTCTGATTGGGCTAAGGCAGCTTTGCTGCTGACCAAAACCGTCGCCAGTGACGTGGCGAATATGAACCATTTTGGCAGAGGCATTGTCATTCGGTACATCATAACGTCTTTTTCCACCGTTCAAGCATGGTCGCCGGTGATGGGCGTTGGCCGGAAGTGCGAAAGTTCAAGTAGTCGTTTAGGATTTGCGCATGATCAAAACACAGAATCTCAGGAAGAGAATCCAATGCAAACGCCTTTGCCTGTAAAGCATCATCGGCTCCCCGAGGTGTCCGGCAGCCTGTCTTGGAAACGTTCGCAATAAAGACGGTCGACATGGTGTGTTTGCGTGGATCGCGATGGGGATTTGAATAGACATAAAGCAAATCTTCAAGTTCTACATCAAGTCCTGTTTCTTCTTTTGCCTCGCGGACAGCAGCGTTTTCTACAGGTTCCCCGTAATCTACAAATCCACCGGGAATAGCCCATCCCAGAGGTTCAAATTTGCGTTCGATGAGAACAATCTGGTCGTCGAGTAAAATGATCACATCAACGGTGGGAGCAGGGTTTCGATAGATTTGATCCAAAGCAAATCTCCAGAGAGCTGTAAAATGCAGGGGAGGGGGTTCAAATTTTTGACACCTGCACAAGGCACTCATAGTCTGGCGACGGCATAAAAGCCGCCTTCCTATACAGCTGTTGAGTACCGAGAGATGAAAAAATTAACACCTTCTAATCGTCGCATTGTTTTAGCCAGCGGCTCGCCCCGGCGTCTGGAGCTAGCACGCCGTATCGGCTTTGAGCCGCATATCGTTGTTAGTGATGTTCCGGAAGTCAAAACAACCTCGGAATCGCCGGCTGACTATACGCGGCGTCTGGCCTTTCTCAAAGCGCAAGGGGTAGCGGAAAAGCTGGCTGGCAGCGACGAGATTGCCGATTGGATACTGGCAGCCGACACAATCGTTGTGCTCGGTGAGGAAGTTCTCGAAAAGCCGGTCGATCTTGCGGATGCACGCCGGATGCTCAAGCAGTTGTCAGGAAATTCGCACACGGTCATCACTTCCTTTTGCTGGTGGTCGCGTAGCGGCCATGACGCCAGCCAAAATTTACCGATTGTGCGCTCCGTTGAAACCACGGTTTATTTTCGAGAACTCAGTGATGCAATGATCGAGCGTTACCTGGCAACCGGCGAGTCGATGGATAAGGCCGGAAGCTACGGTGCGCAGGATATTGGCAGCATTCTCGTACGCAAAATCGAGGGGAGTTATTTCTCTGTCGTTGGATTGCCGATCTGCGAAGTTATCGAGGCTTTGCAGGAAGTCGGTGCACTGGAAAATTATCCTTTTCCCTTACTCTAACGTAAAAATCATAACCGAGCAGATTTGTGATGATAGATGCGCGGCTTCAAGATTATCTGATTGTATTGATTGGTTGCGGCCAGATGGGTGCTGCACTGGCCAAAGGCCTGGTGGCAAGTGGTGCATTTAACCCGCGTAATTTTGTATGTCTGGATGCAAATCCTAAGAAAGCCCAGGCGCTTGCCGACGAACTCGATGCGCGCGAGGACATTCCAGAAGTCGAGCTGGATGCAGACGGTCAGCCATTTCGTCGGATTCGGCTCTACTTGATTGCAGTAAAACCAGCGGATGTGCGTGCGGTGCTGGAATCCAGGCAAGAAGAGTTTGACGATGACGACACCATCGTTTCTGTCGCCGCCGGTTTGCCGATTTCGTATTTGCGGCGCGCGGCAGGGCCTAAACCAGGCATTGTGCGCGCGATGCCCAACACGCCGTCGTTGATTGGCGCCGGGGTAACGGGCGTCATGGGGGATGGAACGGTTGATATGGATGCGGTCACGGCTGTTTTTGAAGCGGTTGGCCGCGTGGTTCGGCTGCGAAACGAAGATCATTTTGATGCGCTTACGGCACTGAGTGGCAGTGGGCCTGCGTATATTTTTACCGCAATTGAGGCGATGGCTGATGGCGGTGTTTTGATGGGATTGGATCGAAAAACATCGATCGAACTGGCCTGCGGCGCGATTGAAGGTGCGGCACGTCTGGTTCAGGCGCAGGATTTTGTGCATACGGCCGAACTCAAAGATCGTGTAGCCAGTCCGGGAGGAACCACCATCGCAGCACTGATTGCGCTGGAGGAACATGGTTATCGGCACGCACTGATTCGTGCTGTGGAAGCTGCAGCACGCCGTAGCCAGGAAATGACTCGGAAGTTCGAAAACTCATAAAGTGCAGCCTTTTTATGCCTTTTTATGCCAGGAGGCAGTTTTTCAGGCATCATCACGGAGGATATCAGAATGTTTAAATTCAGCGCCGACGACATCGCAAATCAGGTTTTCGAAAAACGCTTTCGGGGATTTGATGTGCAGCAGGTGGAAGAGTTTTTGAACGGCATTGCGCGTGAATGGAATTACGTCATGGATGAATTCAAGCGATTGCAGCTCGAAGTTGAAACGCAATCAAAAGAATTGAGAGACTATCGCCGTCGCGAACGCAGCCTGGTCGAAGCATTGGAGATGGCCAAGCAAGTGGCCGAAGAAATTCGCCATCAGGCTGAGCGTGACGCAGAACTTGTGATTGCGCGTACGGAATTGAAGGCTGAAAAAATACTGGCGCAGGCAGAACGTCGTCTGAATGGCATCCGCGCTGATATTTTTGAAATGCAGCAACAACGTGCGCGTCTGGAAGCGGAGTTGCGTGGGACTCTGCAGGGACATATGAAAATGCTCGAGTTGATGTCGTCCGGAAATACCGCAGTAGACTTTGAAGTGATTCCTGAGGTTCCTACCGAGGAGTCAGATTACCGGGCAGCGAACGAGCATTTCATCGAACAAGAAACCGTAACTCTGGACGGAATCTAGAGGTGCTCTGGCGGAAGCCTGCTTGACACGATGATTCGGCACTGCTTACTATGCGCAGGCTCGACAAGCATTTAAATTCCGTTGGAATGAAGGTAAGGCGCCTCTGGTTTCAGCCGGGATTGCCGGTTTTCGGCTTGTCGATTTCGCCTGTACAAGTCGATGTTGTTGCTAATTTGATGAGGTTGCGAACGATGATCACCAATGACCAGATTGAAGCTTATTTGATTGATAATGGATTGCCATTTGAGCAAGTCCGTGAAGGCTTGTGGTTGCTTCATGACGATATCGACCAGGTCGACAACATCGTGATTTATCACACACCACCGGTTATCACGTTTCGGGTTAAATTGATGGATCTTCCCGACGAATCTGCGCGTAGCGAGCTGTTTGCAAGACTTTTGGAACTCAATGCAACCAGCATGGTCGCCGGTGCTTATGGACTGGAAGATAATGCTGTGGTGATCGTCGATACGCTGCAAAGCGAAAACCTCGATCATAATGAATTTCAGGCTTCGATCGACGCCATCACCATGGCGGTTCGTGAGCACTTTGAGGAACTGAAAGAAATTATCACCCGGCATGCAGTACAGGCTTGATAATTTTGTCCGTTTGCATGACTTTTGTGCCGAACTATATTGGGTTAGTCTTGGGCCGTGGCCTTTTCTTGAAAAACACGCAGCGGTAATCCAGACAGAGCGAATAACGAGGAGACGATAGATGGGCATTTTCAATCGCATTGGGACGCTGCTCAAAGCAAATATCAACGATCTCATTAGCAAATCAGAGGATCCCGAAAAGATCCTGAATCAGCTTGTGCTCGATATGAAAGAGCAGTTGATTACCGCAAAAAAGCAGGTTGCCGTTGCTATTGCCGACGAGAAGCGTCTGAAAAAACAGCTTGATAATGAGCTGCATGTCTCCCGCGAATGGGAGAAAAAAGCCATGATGGCGATTCGCGCCGGCCGCGATGACCTCGCCAAAGAAGCGCTTGCACGCAAAAAAGAACACGATGATCTGGCCAAAGAGTTTCAAACACAGTGGGAAGCTCAAAAGGCTGCTGCTGATAAACTTCGCGATTCCTTGCGTCAGTTGAACAGCAAGATCGAAGAGGCAAATCGCAAGAAAAACTTGCTTATCGCACGCAAAAAACGCGCAGAAGCACAGAAAAGCATCCAGGAAACGATGTCGAGCGTTGGCGATACGTCAGCCTTCGATGCGTTTGATCGGATGTCTGTCAAAATCGAACAGATGGAAGCCGAAGCCGAAGCATCTGCAGAACTCGCCGAAGGTTTTTCGGGCGACGATCTCGCTTCCAAATTCGATGCGCTTGAAGGTGAACATGGTGGTGATGAAGCGCTGGCCGCTCTCAAAGCCAAAATGGGAATCGGCAGCACGGCAAAAACGCAGTTCGAGTTTGAAGAGGAAGAGGCTGAAGAAAAGCAAACGGTTTCCTCGTCCTCACGCAGCCGCGGCACCTGGGACACCGAAGACTTCTAAGATGGTTGTTTTTTGATGCCATAGAAAAGCCCGGCTGATGACCGGGCTTTTTTTATGTCTGGACGAACTCATTTTTCTTATCAATCTGAATCAAGCTCGTAGAAGATCGCTATGGATACTCGCCCTGTTTTTGGTGCTGTTTTATGTGCTGGCTTTGGAACGCGCATGCGTCCTTTGACCGATGTTCTGCCGAAGCCGCTGTTGCCGTTTTTGAATATGCCGCTGATCGCCTATGCGCTGAATCATCTTGTGCAGGCAGGCGTGGAACGGGTTGGTCTGAACTTGCATCATCTTTCAGACACGATCCCGCCGGTTGTAGACAGGCTGTGCGCCCAATTTGGGCTTGTGCCGGTTTATGCGCATGAATGGGAGGTTCTTGGAACTGCGGGCGGCGTGCGAGGAATCTGGAAAGCTCTGGGCGAGCCGGATGGCACACTGGTTGTGCTGAACGGCGATTGTGTGATGAACCTGGATCTGGAATCCCATATCAAGGCACATCGAGAAAGCGGTGCAGATGCGACAATTATCGTTCGTAAGCGTGCATCGGATCAGCCAGGGCGGGTGTGGCTGGATGAAGACGGGAATCTGCAAGGATTGCGCACCATGCGTCATCCTGAAGCGCCCGCAGACGAGAAATTGACGGAGTATGATTTCACCGGCGTGCATATTCTGGAGCCGTCGATACTCAAGGAAATACCGCTCGAGCAAGGCTGTATGGTCGGTGATGTGTACGGTCCGATGCTGGAAAGCGGACGGCGAATTCATGCGCGGATCAATGAAGGTTTCTGGGCTGCGCTGGATACTCCGGAATTGTTTATGCAAACAACCAAACGCGTGCTGCTTTCTCCCGAACTTTTTGACCAGGCGCCGCTGCCCGAACCCTTGTCGGATGGACTTTTTGTATTCAACCGCGACGGAATCGACGGAAAAACAATGTTTGCTGCACCTGTTTTGACAGGTCTGCATGTTGAAATCGGCGCCGGAGCCGAAATTGGTCCTTTTGCGATTGTGGATGGTTCAGAAATCGCTCCGGGGGCTTCCGTGCGGAATGCCATCATGTATGGCATGGGCCGCATCGAAGGTGAATGGCACGATTGCATGGCAGTGGCTGGAAAAGTCGCTGCATTTAAGGAGTAGTTGCTATAGCCGGTGCCGACTTTGAGGTCAGGGCTGATGTCGGCACTCCGCCCGCAATGATTGTAATGGCGGATTGCGTACGGTTTTGTTTTTCAATGTGTATGCGGTGATCAATACGTTCTTTCAAGCCTTCCACATGGCTGATAATCCCGATCTGCCGACCGCTTTGCTGCTGCAGCGTGTTGAGGACATTGAGCACAGAATCGAGCGTTTCGCTATCAAGCGTGCCAAATCCTTCGTCGAGTAGAATCGTTTCAAGTGGCAGACGAACCTGGCTGAAGTCAGCCAGAGCAAGGGCCAGTGCCAGGGAAACGACAAAGGTTTCTCCGCCGGAAAGCGTGTTGATCGGGCGTTCTTTTCCGGCATTTTCCCGATCAAGGATGGTAAACGTCAGGGTGGGTTCGCCGTCTTTTCCAATCAAAATACCGAGTTCGTAGCGGGGAAATAGCTTGTGTAGCCAGCGATTTGCTGCACGGACAAGTTCGCCCACATTCAGGCTCTGGGCGAATCGCTGAAAGCTCTCGCCGGAGCCAACACCGATGAGTTTATAAATCTCGTGCCACATGCTGGTTTCTCGCTCCAGCTTTTCAAGTTCTTGCTGAAGCGCGAGGTGTTTTTCGCTGGCGCGTGTAGATTCCTCGAGCTTTTCTTTAATGCGGCCCATTTGTTCGGTGATGGTATCGCGCTCGCTTTCTAAAATCTGAGATTTTTCTGAAAGTTTTGTGGACTGTTCGACGAACTCTTCAGGCGTTGAAAATTCCGAAAGTGTTGCTGGTTTGTTGGACTGGTGTTGTTCAAACCTTTGCGAAGTTGCGGCGTGTACGGCCTGTGCCTGGCTTAAGGCTTCGGCAATTTCGGTGGTTCGGACTTTGAGTTGTTCGCGTTCCTCCGGTGTTAACAAGATTTGGAGCAGGCTATCTTCGGAAAGATCGAATTCAGCTAGCTTCTGATGATAGAGGCTGGTTTCCCTGGCGAGTGCGTCTGTTGTTTCTTTGTAAAGCTGCGTTCTACTCGCGAGTTCTGCACGGGCTTTTGCAAGCTCTTCACAAGCGCGGCTGCTGGTGCTTTGAGCATTTTCGAGTTGCTTTTCTGCAGATTGAATGGCGTCGGATAGCCGGATTTCAAAAACATCAGGCGCCTGGCCATCCAGAGCTTTCAGGCTGTGCTGGAACTGAGCGTCGAGCGACGTTTTTTGTTCATGTCGCTCGTTGAGACGCGACTGGGATGCCTCCAGGTTTTTTGTGCAGGCGTCCAGTGTGACCTGCGCCGCGGTCAAGGCATTTTCGGCAGTCTGTGCCTGTAACGTGGCCGTGGAGACAGCAAGGGCTGCGGCATCAAAATCCCGTTTTAATTTTTCGGCCTGTGCGAGCGCAGCAGAGAAGTCATAAGCGTCGCCGTGTTTGGTAACATGAATATTGCAGGTGCCAAGGCTTTCGAGCAGAGCGGCTTCGGCGGCCGCGACGTTGCCAGTGAGCGTTGAAAGCTCCGCCTGAAGGGCATCGAAGCGCGCTGTGCGATCTTCGATTCTGTGGGTCAGAATGGTGATGGACTCTTCAAGTTTTTGGGTTTGTTCGATGGCGCTCCGGTGCTGTTCCTGAGCTTTTGTTTGCGCGTCTATTTTTTGTTGCAACGCATGCGTGTTTTTGTCTGCCTGCTCCATGGCATGCGTCGCAGCGTCGATATGCGTTGTGAAATCAGTAGGCGACCAGGCGTGAATTTCGTTGTTCTCGAAGCCTGCGGTCTGAAGGAGTGTCAGGGTTTGCGCCTCGGTAGCTTTCCGGGCTTGTGTGAGTTCTGCAAGGCGCTCGTCGAGTGCTGCAAGGTTTTGCTCGGCGACGGCGATGCGTGTGAGGCCGTGATGGAAAGCAGCCTGGGCGGTTCTGAGCGATTGTTCTGCATCGCTTAATTTTTGTTGCGTTTTGTCGTGCAGACGTTGAAGTTCACCCTCTGGTTCAGCATGTTCGCTGTTATGTTTGAACGGGTGTTCGACGCTTCCGCAGACCGGGCATTGGTCGCCGTTTTTGAGTTCACGACGTGTTTGGCCAAAGGATAACGCAATGGCAAATCCATGAAGTGATTGTTTAAGGGTTTCAACAATTTCTTCGGCATGAGCCATGTTTTGCTGGCTGGATTTCTGCTCAGCATCAAGCATTTCCTGGGATTTCAACTGCTCATCGCGCTTTTTAAGCAGGGAATGATACAGTTTTTCATCTTTTAGAAGTCTGTTGTGACTTT
Source organism: Lujinxingia vulgaris (assembly GCA_040393065.1). Lineage (GTDB taxonomy): Bacteria > Myxococcota_A > Bradymonadia > Bradymonadales > Bradymonadaceae > JACCWM01. The sequence continues at coordinate 22,919 of JBEBUW010000010.1, forward strand.
CAAAAGCACGTTCCAGGGCGGTTTTTCGGGCCGATGCTTTGTGGCGGAGGTTATGGAATTGATCGCGAAGTTCGGAAATATCCGCACAACGATTCAAGTGAAGCATCAGGTTTAATGCTTCTTGAGCGTTTTCCAGAGCTGTAGCCAGAGGAGCGATATGCGCTTGTTCTCCGGCGAGTTTCTGCTGTTGGGCCTGGAGTTCCTGTGACAGATTTTGAACTTCCTGATTGGTCTGGCGAGCCTGGTTTTGCTTTTCGACAAGGTTATTACGACTGAGGGTGAGTTGGGATGCGCGATTTTGCCAGTCGGCGAGGTGCTGGGTAATTGCGGCAGCAAATTGCAGGGAGTTCTGATGTTCTCTGGCAGTTAGAAGTTTTTGGGCCGTGCTCTCTACATTTTCGCAGGCAAGTTTGTGCGCTGCCTCGGCCTGTGCATGCTCGGTAATAACTTGCTTGTGGTGATTCTCGGCATCGGCCAGTTCTTTCGCTGAGATATGCAGGGCTTTGAAAAGTTCACGGGCTTGTTGAAGGTCCGGCTGTGATTTGGCAAGAGCTTCTCGGGCAGAAAGAAGTGCATTGCTTGCATTTTTCTGCACTGTTTCGGCCTGCGAAGTGGTTTTTTCGGCGATTTCTACTTTTTCGCGCAGGTCAGGCAAAAGCCGTTCGAGTTGCAAAAGCTGAGAACTGGTTTCTGCCACACGAGCACGGGCGGTGGCTGCGGGTTGGCAGAGAGCGTCGCGCTCAAGCCTTGCAAAATCGGGGGCGTGAACTGAATAGGTTTGCTGTTTTTCAGCAAGTTGCTCCGCGGTGATCTCCTTTTCAGCATGGAGTTTTTCGAAATTCTCGAGCCAGAGAATTTGCTGGCGGATGGATTTGAGTTCGGCCTCATGCACGCCGGCCTGTGTACTGGCCGAGAGCAGGCTTGTGTTGAGTTCTTCGAGCTCCTCGGCGCTTAGCACTTTGATATCCGCCATCTTGCTTTTGTGCTGGCTGAGGGCGTCGTCCATTTCTTTTTTGCGTGCAGCCGCGCGCGCTCCAATATCGCGGTAGTTGCTGGTATCGGTAAGGCGTTCCAGAATTGCGTTTTTTTGCTGATCGTTGGCTTTAAGAAATTCAGAAAATTGGCCTTGAGCCAGCATGACGCTGCGCTGGAAGGCCTGAATGTCCATGCCGGCCAGCACGCGGTCAAAATGTTCCTGATAGTCTTTGGGTTTGTCGCTCGATGTAATCAGATCGCCAATCGGATGGCCGTTGGCATCGACGCGAAAAAGAGAGCGATGTGCATTTTTGATGGTGCCATCGAGACGTGATTTTTTGTGCGCGCGTTCACTGAACCACTCTGCACGGTAGTATTCGCGTGTGGTTCCACAGGCGGAGCGATAGCTGAACATGACGGCAGCGCGGCATTCGACGGTTCCGTGCGACATGATGTGCTGGGTAGAAGTCTGATCGCTACTTTTGTTGGTACTGGTCAGGCGCGGCGTCTGGCCGTACAGAGCCAGGCAAATGGCGTCGAGCAGCGTGCTTTTGCCGGCTCCGGTCGGCCCGTGAATGAGAAACAGCGGCGTGTTCTTAAAGTGTTGGTCGAAGTCGATGGTGAAGGAGCCGTAGAGCGAATTCAGATTGAGGATTTCCAGGCGGTGGATTTTCATGCGTGCTCCTTGTGGACGGCTTCAAGTTCTTTGAGTTCGATCAGGTCGTCGTCTGCAAGGAGAGAGCGAAATGCAATCAGCGTGGCTTCGTCGGGTTCGGATTTTTTCTGCAGGCGATAGAGCAGGGTGAAGGTTTCTTCGGGGGTCAGGTCTTGAAGAGATGGATGCTGGATGCCAGAGGTCGCCGTTTCGAGGCGCGCTTGCTCAGATAGAGTTTGACGAAGGTCCAGAATTTGCGGAGGTAGCTGGCCGCCGGGTGTGTTGGCGTGAATAAAGTCCGTGAAATGGGAGGCGTTGAGGTGGGTGTGACTGTCGACGATCAGATTGATGTAGAGATAGGGCGTAAATTCGGTATCCGGGCCGGTTTTGAGGGCGCGGATCTGCTCGAAGATTTCGTCTTCCGTGCCTTCGAGGGTGAGAATAGGACGCCAGATAGGGATCGAAATGGGAGTCACGGTGACGCTGGATTTGTTGTCGATGTCGACAAGCAGAACTTGCCGAGGTGTGGTGGATTCCTCCGGACGCGTGGCAACGGGAGTGCCGCTGTACCAGATGTTGCGTGAGCCAAGCTGGCGGCAATGATGGATATGGCCGAGGGCGACGTAGTCGTAACGGTCATCAAAAATGGACGTGGGCAGCGCGCCGATCGTGCCAACCTGATGGATATCGCTGTTGAAATCGCCCGCCCGCCGTTGCCAGGTAGCGGTAGAATCGGTGCAGGTGAGATGACCGGTGGCGATGAGTGGGATGGTTTCGCCGTAAAGTTCGGTCGCAAGGTCTGCCAGATGGCTATAGAGGTTTTTGAAGCCGGCTTCATAGCGTTCGTTGATTTCGATTTCTGAGTATCGAGTTGTCAAAATGCCGAGACGCGCTTCCTGAACGAAGGGAACGGCTGCAACGACGGCTTCGACTTCGCCGGTTTCTGGATGATGGATGGGACACAGGCAGCGCTTCCATGTATCGGGATCCGCCAGAAGGCCGCCTACAGTGTGGACTTTCAAGAAGCCAAGGATTTCTCGGGGAGCATCCAGGCGCGAGGCTGAATCGTGGTTTCCGCCGACGACGATGACTTTTTTGAGCGCAGGCAGTTGGGTACAGCGCGTCAAAAAGTTGTAGTACTCGGCCTGGGCGCTGGCGGAGGGCTGGCTGTGATGGAAAATATCACCGGCAATCAAGAGAACTTCAACAGCCTGGTCGCGCATGGTCTTGAGGAGCCAGTCTAAGAAACGACGATGTTCAGGTTCACGGGTGGCATGCTCAAGGCTTACGCCGAGATGCCAGTCCGAAGTGTGCAAAATTTTCACGGGGATTTATCCGGCAATTAAAAAACAGTATGAATTCAGCGCGATGCAACCATAAAGTCAGCGAATCGTGCAGAGCCCAAGATACCCCCTGGATTGTGTTGTGGGCAAGGTGTGGCGATGGCCATGATTGATCGTACCGCGAGCGGTCGCGCCATCGCTTGCAGGAGCGTTCTGCACCAGGCCGGATGATGGATCCTCATTAAAAATGGCATTTTGTGCCGGCTCGGGCGATGGATCATCGTAAAAAGTCGCATTTTGTGCCGGCTCGGACGATGGATCATCGCAAGGGAGGGGGGGGACGGCTGTTTTTGCGTTCAGGTTCTGGTGCGTAAACCCATATTTCAAAAATCGTCGCGTAATTGACCGCCATTGCGGTTCTCTTTAGTATGGCAGATAGGAAAATTGTGTCAGTCTGGCGCATGTGCGGTAATTTTTAAATTATTATCGGGAAGAGTTTATGAATAAGATGCGCGCTGTTCGGTTGTTGGTTTTGATATGTTTCGCGGGAGGCCTGGGCAGTCTGAGTGTCGGGTGCGTGAGTAGCGAGCCGACGGATCTCGGACGCATCGACAGGACTGACGTAGGTGCCAGTGATGTGGGCGTCGATCCAGACACGACCCCGTCGGATACGGGCAACAATGATGTCGGAGGCGGCAATCAAGATACCGGCGGGCATCAGGATACAGGCGATGAGCAGCCGGATACGGATCTGCCTGATGTCAATGAAGATACGGGGCCCGGTTCGGACGATTGTCCGGATCTGGTAATTCCCAACCCTGGCGTGTCGACCGATCCCTGTCAGCCGGATGATGGCGGGCAGAGCATCAGTATTTTTGTTTCAACCAGCGGCCGGGATAGCAATCCCGGAACGATGGGAATGCCCAAGGCCAGTGTGGCTGCGGGGCTTGCTGCAGCGGCCAATGATTCGACCAAAAAATGGGTTCTGGTGGGCACGGGCGTCTATCATGAAAGCATTGACCTGGTGAACGGCATCCACGTTGTGGGCGGCTATAGCTTTGACTGGAAGCGCGAGAATCGCCAGCGAAGCACGATTCGCGGTGGCAATCCTACAGTTTCCGGTCAGGGCATTGAGCAACCGACGATGTTGGCCAATTTGTTTGTAGAGCCCACGGAGCTTGTTCAGGACGGCGAAAGTGTGGTGACGGTTCATCTGGTAAATAGTCCGGGTGTTACGTTGCGGAATTTGAAAATCACGGGCGGGCGTGCTGGTAATGGAGCCGCAGGCGCGCGTGGCGTGACCGGAACGGGCGGTTATGCAGGATCGAAAGGTGCGGATGCACCGCCGGATAATGGTGGGTTTGCCGGAACATCTTGTAAAAATCAGGAGGTCAGCGATCGTCCTCAACCAGGCAATGGAGCCTCTGCGCCGTGTTCGTTTGGGGTAGGCGGCAAGGGTGGTCTGTCTGGAAAGGGCGATCAGAGGGGCTCCGCGGGCGTCGCAGGGGAAGGCGGCGCTGCCGGAGGGGCAGGGAGTGCTGTGCGGACTCCTGCGTTGAAAGGCGCAGATGGAGCCACCGGCTCGATGGGCGCTGGAGGAACTGGCGGGATCGTGGGAGGCTCGTTTGATGGGTTGGTATGGCGCGGTAATGCCGGGACTCCGGGTGAAGCTGGAACGCCGGGCGGCGGCGGCGGCGGCGGCGGTGGCGGAGGAGGCGATGATGAAGGTGGAACCTTCTCGTGCGCAGGCTGGGGCGGTGCCGGCGGCGGCGGCGGTTCTGGCGGCTGCGGTGGCGGTGGCGGTGGCGGCGGACAGGCCGGTGGCGCCAGCGTTGCCCTGATGCTGACAGACAGCGATGTGTTGATCGAGCACTGTGAGCTGGAAGGAGGCACCGGTGGTGCCGGTGGCGCCGGTGGTGAAGGCGGCGCTGGCGGTGCTGGCGGCGCTGGCGGGGCTGGTGGCGCCGGTGAGGATGGCAGCGGTATCGGCGGCACGGGAGGCAGAGGTGGTCAGGGAGGCCAGGGCGGCAATGGCGGCGGCGGCGCTGGCGGACCGAGCTTTGTCATCTATAGCAATAAAACGCTCAGTCGGCCGATTGTGAACACACAAATGGTTGTCGGTACAGGCGGCCGCGGCGGTGGTCAGGGCACGAGCAAAGGTGCTGATGGCGCATCTGTAGATGAGCAATTCGGACTCTGATCGGCGCTGCGCTTTCCCGATAATTGCATAGAAAAAATCCCTTCCAACCTCGTAGTTGGAAGGGATTTTTTGTGGGGCCCAGGGTGGTGAAAAAAGACGGCGTAGAAAATTACTGAAACTTCTTTTTCAGATCGGCCAGATCATCGTTGACGGTTTTCTTGGATTCCATCTGATTGAAAATTCTTTCGAGCTCGGCGCGGCGCGGATCGAGAAGGTCGTCGTCGCTGGTGGGCGTGGAAAGCTCGCGAATTGCATCGATTTCCGCTTCCATGCTTTCGATCTTGCTCGACATTCGATCAAATTCTCGGAACTGGCTGTCGGTCTGAAAAACCGGATCGTATTCCGTCGGCGGTGTGCGCGCAGCCGTTGGCGATGGAGCGCCAGCGCGCTGCTGCGTGCGGCGGCGTAGTTCGGCATCCCAGGCGGCTTCGTTGTGCAGGTTTGCGCCGGCAGGGGGCTGATTGGCAGAGGGAAGCGTAGAGGTTGTCGCGCGGATACGTCCGCGTGCGCTGTCGAGCTTCATCTCAAGCGCTTCCAGGGCGCTGCCAATATCGCGGCTATAGGCGCGGTGTTCATCGAGCTGATTTCGCAGGCTTTCGGCTTCGCGCAGCGCTTTGTTTTTCACGACCAGAGCTTCACGGGCCAGCTGCTCATCGCCTGCGCGAAGGGCCAGCATGGCGCGTTCTTCCCACTGGTCGGCACGCTCGCGGGCGCTGCGGATCTGGGCAACCAGTTGTTTTTCACCTGCGCGCAATTCTACCTGCTGGCGGCGTGCATCGCGCAGGCTGGATTCCATTTCCTTGAACGCATTTTGCGCCGAGGAGTCACCGGCTCGCCCGCTCAGGGCATCGTTCAGGTTGGAGCGGATCAGCAAGTTCAGCCGATTAAGAATGGTCATGGCGTTGTCCTGTAGTCATCAATCGTGGGGTGTGGCCTCGAAACCTGTAGTGCGGTGAAATATACGACAAAACAGCTCAATCGCCAAAGAGGTTCAGGTTGGGGCAGGGCTCTTCAGCCGGGGTTCTGGCCGGTTTCTTCGATGGCAGCGCCGTAATATCGATTTTTTCGGTGATGGATTCGGGACCTTCAGCTCGGGCCATGATTGGCTCTGCAGAGGGCGCTGTTGTTGGCTGATTGCGCGTCCGGCCGGGGCCGATCAACGCATCGGGTTGAATGGTTTCACGGATGGCCCAGGAGTCTGCATTCGGGCTGCCAAGATAAAGAGAACCATCGAAAAGACGGCTGTAATCCGACCACTCGGTATCGGTGCGGCCGCTTTGAGCAGCCTGTGCGCGGGTTGTCCAGCTCATGGCCATCCGACTGTCGATCATGTCGATTTCGTGCAAAAGCAGGGCTTCCGGCGTCCGGGGCAAAACCGGCGACCCGTATTCCAGATGACCATGATGGCTTAGTACCAGGTGTTTGAGCTGCGTAAGCATGTCTTCATCGAAAGCCGGCTCTGTAGCTGCGGCCACTTCGTTGATCAGTTCAATTCCCTGAACGATATGACCGAGAAGTTTTCCGGGCGTGGAGTATGAAAACGAGCGGCTATAGTTGAGCTCCCAGCATTTGCCGAAATCATGGAGAACGCAGCCAGCCAGAACCAGATCGGGATTGAGAAGCCCGGGGTAATAACGGCGATAATGCTCGCAAAGGCCCAGGCCAATGCGCGCCATGGAGAGCGTATGCTCAATCAGTCCGCTGACATAATTATGGTGATTGCTGACAGCGGCCGGCGCGGTCGCAAAAAGGCGGGTGCGCTCTTTGTCGGCAAATAACACATCAAAGAATCGTCGCAGCTCTGCACTTTTGAGCTCGGTATCAAGGAGTTCCAGCAGCTGTTGCAACAAATCATCGGCATCCCAACGTGAGCGGGGCAGAAAATCTCCGAGTGCAACCTCCTGATCGGCCACGACGGTGATGTCGGACAGGGTGATTTGCAGCTGATCACGGAAAGAACTGACGCGACCGCGAATCATCACGAAATCATCGACCTGAAACCTGCTGTCGAGCTCCAGCGCATTGTCCCAGGCGCGCGCTTCAATCGTTCCGCTGCGATCTCCCAGCGTAACGTTTAAGTACGGCGCGCCGGCTTTGGTTTCGCGTACGCTTTTGTTGGTGACTAAAAAAACGGTGTGAACAGCTGAATTATCCTGCAAATCGGACACAAATATTTTTGTCATACGTAAAAACCATGGGAGCAAGAGGCCCCGGAAAATATATCAGCGAAAGTGAGAAGGTATTTTTGAAAAAACTCCATCCATAACGAGGGCAACGCTAACACAGGCACATCAGGCCGGCCAGATAATGAAAAGATCGTACTGCATAGAATCCGGCTGCTTTTGAGCGTTCTACACGAATGCACGCCGGAGCCTTACCAGCCTGCTTTCATGGATCTCCCTTTATTCTGCAAAAACTGGAGAGTTTCATTTCCAAGAACGCTTGTTTCGGCGAGTAGGAGGGTGTTGGCGCGAACATGAGGCTTGTTTTGGCGCGCAGAGGACTGTTTCATTTTCAAGATCACCTGTTTGGAAGCGCAGAGGACTGTTTCATTTTCAAGATCACCTGTTTGGAAGCGCAGAGGACTGTTTCATTTTCAAGATCACCTGTTTGGGAGCGCAGAGGACTGTTTCACTTTCAAGATCACCTGTTTGGAAGCGCAGAGGCGTTGTTGACCTGGGCGGACAGGTGTTTTGGAGAAATCAGGTGATTTTCACGGATTTCGCGACCGGATGTATGGTTCACGGCTCAAAGCACCGAATGTGCGGTGCATTTTTGTTGTTTTGTGAAGTTTGTCGTGGGGCCGCTTGAGGTTGCTGGCTCAGAATCGTTGGAAGTTATCGGAAAATTTGAATCTATGGCGGCTCATGGCACAATGCCGGCGTTTACGCACACGTGCCTGGGTTATCAGCGCCATGACGCACCCGGAACGCACGAAGTAGATTTTATCAGGTAATGTTGTGACTGAAGAACATGACTCTCGCAAAGATCGTCAGGATACCGTGCCTTCCTTCGGACAGGCCGGAACTCACGCAAAATCAAGTAATAGTCGCCAGGATTCTCTGGCGACGTTGCCTTCGGATGAGCCGCGCAAAGTGGCTGCGGGCGAAGTGAAAGTCGTGAAAATCTGCAAGGCCTGCATGGTTTCGCAGGCCGGCGGCGGCGGATTTTGCGTAAAATGCGGCGCGGAGCTGGTGCCGATCCGTTCTGTCCGCGACTCGTATATCGGCGAGGTTGTTGGCGGAAAATACAAGATCATCGAGCAGATCGGCAGCGGTGGTATGGGCGAGGTGTATCTGGGCGTGAATGAACCGCTCGGACAGCGCGTTGCGGTGAAGTTTTTGAGCCGGAAGTTTGCCGCGGATGAAGGTATCATTCTGCGCTTTTTGAATGAGGCGCGCTCTTACGCCAAGGTGAGTCATCCGAACGCGGTGACATTGCTGGAGTACGGACAACATGAGGACGGCGCGCTGTATTTGATCACGGAATTCATCGAAGGAAAGATTCTGACCGAGGTGATCAAAGAAGGCGGGGCGATGTCCCTCGGGCAAATCGTGGGCATTGCGACGCAGTGTTGCGACGTGCTTTCGATGGCCCATAAAGAAGGCGTAATTCATCGCGATTTAAAGCCAGACAACATCATGCTGATCGCCGAAACACGGGGGCGTTATGCGGTGAAAGTGCTGGATTTTGGAATCGCCAAGATTCTGGATGATGATCACCATCATTCCTCGCATCTGACGGAAACGGGCTCGATTTTTGGAACGCCCGAATTTATGTCGCCGGAACAGGCACGGGGTGAGGCCGCCGACGGTCGCTCCGACCTCTATTCTATGGGCATTATTCTATTCTTTCTTGCTACCGCTCGCCTGCCGTTTCGCGGGAAGAACAAGTTTGCGATTCTCAATCAGCAGCTCAATGATGCGCCGCCGCGTCCGTCCGAGGTCCGTGAAGATCGGGTGATTTCGCCGGAGTTGGAAAAGATCATCTTAAAAAGTCTGCATAAGCAGGCAGATGAGCGTTATCAGACTGCCGATGAACTTGCAGTGGCACTTGAAGGTTTGCTGACGGGTTCTGGATTGGCACAAGAATCCAGCGCACCCGATAAAGACGACCAGGCAAACATGCGGGACCGCGCCGCTGAATTAGCTGCGGCCGCGCCTCAGGACGGCCGGGATGCACTCAGCGTGACGCTGGGAGAAGTCGGGGCGGACAGCGACGAAGGCTGGAGTGATTCCTTTGTTGGCTCTGACGGGACGGAGGAGCGCTGGGAAAGTGAAATTCCCGGGGAATTGGAGTCGGCGCATGAGGATTCGTTTTCACTCGAGGGAGGGTGGGGCGCCATCGAGGATGTTCCGTCGTCAGAACACGGGCGTGCGGCTTCTTCGAGCAAAAAGGCCGCGCTGCTGGCTCTGGTCGCAGTTTTGTTGGTCGGAAGCGTCTGGTTTGTGAGTCATGGTTTTCGAGCCACGGAGCCCCTGGGGGAAAATAGCCAGGACCAGGTCGATTCGTTGGCTGCCGTGGATGCTCTGGATATGGAATCGCTCCAGGGAGTTGAGCGGATGATCGATGCCGGCGAACTTGAAGAAGCGTTGCGTTCCATTCAGAGCCTGCAAACGCTCCTGGTAACGCCGGAAGATCGTACCCGGCTTGATGAGCTGATAGGTCGGCGGCAATCTGCTGAAAACCTCCAGAAGCGTGTGCGTGCTGCAGTTCAGGCAGGGCAATGTAAGGAGGCGGAGCGGCTGGCTGAAACGCTGGCGAGCGTTTCGAAGGGCGTCCGTCGCGGGTTGGAATCAGACCTTAAAAGCTGCCATCAGCCGAGCCGGGAGGCGGGCAAGGTTACGAAGTCAGTAAAAGTGCAGAATCAGCCGCCAACTCCCGCTGCGCCGCCTCCTGTTGAGCCGCCTCCTGTTGAGCCAAAGCCTCCCGCTGTTGCCGCGCCCGTCGCGGTGGAACCTTCAAGCAATTCTGCCGTGGTGGTTGCGCCCGAGCCTGCACAGCCGCCGGCTGTAGCAGAACCTGAAATTGCTGAACAACCACTTGAAGAATTGCCCGCGGTTCACGAAGAACCCTTGCCGGAAACGCTGGAAGTCGTTCCAGAGAAACTTGAAGAACCATCCGAGGGCGAAGCGCAGCAAAACATTGAGGATTCGGAGTCTCAACCAGCGTCAATGGACGCTGAAATGCCGGACGGGATGGCACTGCCGCCACGCCAACTTTGAACGAGCATTGATGAAGGAAACGTTGCAGATTCAGAAGGTTAGTGATAAGGAACCGTGTTTACGCTCTACGATTTGGCGAGTCTGCATAAAGAATCATCTGAGGAAGGCAACGCCGGAAATTTATGTAATGGAGAAACATAGTGGTTTGTTTTCAGTGTGGAAATCCGGTTTCCACGCAGGCGAAGGCCTGTCCTAATTGTGGCGCAGCTTTACGATCGCCCCGTAAACGTCTCAATGAAGGTGGTTCGCAAGGACTGCGGCGGATGACGATGGAGCTCAAGGCCATCAATGTCAGCGGACAGTTTTTCCCGCCTGGTGAGCTGGTTGCAGGGCGTTTTCGAGTCGGTGAGATGATCGGCGAGGGGCCTTTCGGACAGGTGTTTAAGGCTCATGATACGCTTGCTGATACTGATGTTGCGTTGAAGGTTTTTGCGCCCGATGTTTTGCGCAATCCGATGGATCAGGAGCGATTTTTGAACGCCACGCGTTCCGCTCGTGCGTTGACGCAGCGTAATGTTGTGCGTCTGCATGATAGTGGCGTCCATAAAGATCATGCCTGGGTTTCGATGCAGCATCTGGAAGGGCTGAACCTTCGTAAATTGCTGGATCTGCGCAAAATTAAGAATGAGGGATTTTCGCTCGAAGAGATCGAGCCGATTATCGGGCAGATCACGCTGGCGCTGCAGCATATTAGCCGTGAGTGTCCGCATGGAAACTTGAAGCCGGAAAATATTATTTTTCTGCCGGATTTCATCAAAGTCACCGATAGTTTTATTTTTCCGGCGTTATCCGGAGAAGTTTTTCGTGAACGGCTGGAGAAAAGTCCTTATCTGGCACCGGAGTTGCGTCAAAACTCGGATATTTTCGACGCACGTTGTGATGTGTACAGCGTCGGCAAGATTATCGGGGAAATGTACTACGGTGATGTCGATGCCGGCGGTTCGATAGAGCGAAATTCTGGGTTGGATGCGCTGTACGAGCGAGCGACGGCTGCAGATGTTTCTGCGCGCTACGCCAGTGTTGAAGAACTGGCAGAAGACCTGGGCACACTGCTCGATACCGGGATGTTGCTGCAGATGCGCCGTCATGGTGCGCCGGTTCCTCCTCCGCCCGCGCCACCGACGCCCGTATTGGCTGTTGACGCTGAGCCGCATTCATTACCGCCGGCGCCTCCTGCTTTTTCTGAAATTCCCGCAGGTGTTGAGGCGGACAAGGCTATTCCTGAGGAGGAGATTGCGACGATTGAGGTTCGCCGCAGCTCGGGGGATTTGCCTCCCATGCCGGGGTCTGTTTCGGACTCGTCGGCGGAGCCAAGTCTTGGAGACTTGCTGGATACGATCGAAGCGGATCGCACCCAGATGCCCACCCACCTCACAACGCCTGAGCGACTCGAAACTCGGCAGCCAGCAGGACGCATTACCACGGTCGTGGAACCGGCGTCTTCGGCCGGAGCTAAGAAAACGTCTTCCGGCGTGCCCCTGGCGCTGATTGTTATTTTTGCGGTCGTTGCTGTTGCTATTTTTGCAATCGTGATGTTGCAACAGCCTGACAATGAAGTGGTTACGCTTGGTGATGGAACAGCATCGACTTCACAGGCAAGAGAGAATCAAGCCAATGAGGAGAATGAGGAGAAGGGAGCAGCACAAGAAGAACTCAGTCAGGCTCTTGTTGCAGCAAAAGATATCGTTGCGGAAAGCGCGGTAAAACTAGAAGAAACCGAGAATAAAGCTCCAGACAATGATAAGGTTGAAGCCGCAAGCGCTTCGGAACCGGCGGCTTCCGCGGTGACGGCCGAATCCGGTAAGGATGCGGCTGGTATCAGTGCAGAGGCTTCGAAAAATATTGGGGCTTCTTCCAGCGCTTCGTCCTCGGCTGCACCCACCGGTGCGCCAGCGCGGGAATCGGCTGCAAAAGAAGCTGTGCCTGCTAAGAAAGATGCTGCGCCGCCTAAAGAAACAGCTCCCCAGGCGCCGACGCGCGCTCCGGTAGTCGCCGAGGCTCCCAAGGCACAACCTGGTCAGGGGCTGGATTGTCCGGCCGGAATGGTTTTGATCAAGAATCGTAACGGGAATTATTGCGTAGATGCTTTTGAGTTTCCGGGCAAAGGCGCCACACCCAGGACCAACACGACATGGTTTGAGGCTCGTAAGCAGTGCGTCAATCAGAACAAACGTTTGTGCTCGCTTGGAGAGTGGAAGCAGGCCTGTGGCGCGCAATATCCCTATGGCTCAAAATTCAACGCCGATAGTTGTAATACGGCTGATGAAGATGGCTTTGAGCGCAGCCTTGCCAAAGCCGGTAGCTTTCCGGCGTGTCGTTCGCGCTCCGGGGCGTTTGATATGAGTGGGAATGTGCATGAGTGGGTCGAAGAGCAGCGTGTGGCCGGTGGTGGCTTTGACAGTGACGAATCGGTTGCGTCATGCGGCTATTCTTCGCCCAAAGCTGCGGGTTCATCGAGCGGCTCGATCGGATTTCGCTGCTGTGTCGATGCTCAATAATATGTAAAGTATTTGGTACAAGAGTAAGTTTTGTGTTCAGCAAACCGCCAGATTCCGTCGAGGGATCTGGCGGTTGTTTTTTGCGTATGGACAAAGCCTGTACCGGTGTTCGTAGGCTTTCTGGCAAGTAAGACCAGCTTGTAGATAGGCGAAAGCACGAAGGCTGGAAACTTCTAACGCCGTCCGTGCCAGTTCGTAGGGCAACAAAAAACCGCTCAGAATGTCATTTTCAGACATCCTGAGCGGTTTGATCATCACTGCACCGAAGTTATCCGGTTATCCGGTTATCCGATTATCCAAGAATCAAGGGGCATTCGGCGCGGGTGGTAATTCCTTTCAGCACCGGAACGGCCAGAATATTTTCATCCCGGTAGGCATTGAGCTGAATTTCCACCTGCAGGTATTGATGGCGATGCAGATCAAAGGGTTCAAGCAATGCTTTGAGATCAAGTGGCGAGGATGCGCCGGGGAGATCGACTGCATCGAGCCATGGGGCAGAAGCAAGCTCAGCTTCGCTGTGTGCAACGCGCACCCGGATTTTCATGCTCGCGCCATCGGGAACGATAACATTGTAATGGAGCTGCTCCCACTCGTTGTAGTGATAGTGTTCTGGCGAACAGCCTTCAAAGGTCTGGGTAAAGATTCCCTGACGATTGGTTGCCAGACGAAGCTGAGAACCGGTCATATCGGAGTAGGTATACGGATAGACAAAGCCTGGCTGGGTATGAATGACCTGTCCATCATGAAGGCCTGCGCCGGGATCGATTACAAAAGCCGTATTGTGAGAGATGTTAATGCCCCAGACATTACCGTCGAGCGCGACACCGATCCCGTAAGCACTGCCGCCAGGCGTACCCTCAATGATCGTTCGCTCATCAGGATTGTCGGCATTGATACGATGGATTCCTGTGCCCTGTGCGGCGCCATAAATCCAGCCGTTTTCATCGGCTGCGATGCCCTGTGCACCGATATTCAGGTTGACGAATCGGCTGCCAAGGGGAGCGTTCGGCTCGTAGCGTTGGATGCGTCCACCTAGCCAAACGCGTTGCTTGTAATCGACGGTAATTCCGTAGGTGCTGGCAGGTGTTGCGATGCGTTGTTTGACACATGTATCGCCGTCATCTCCGCAGATAGCAACATTGCAACTGGCTTCATCTACGCAACGATTGGTGTCAACGCGGCCAAGTAAGCTGGATAGCGTTGCAATCCAGAGGTTACCGCTTTTGTCGAGCGCAAAACCGTAGGTCGGAACAGGCGATTCTGTCCGAAGTAAAATTTCACCGGTCGTTCCATCGAGTTTCCAGATGACGCCGTTATAACCACCCGCCCAGACGACTGGACCATCCGGACCATCCTGGGCGGCGACAGCACGAATCAAACCGCCGCCGGAAAGCTCCGTGTTCCACAGAACGCATTCATCCTCGCCCCAGGGCAAGATATTATCCGCGCCGGTGGAGGTTTGAATTTCGCCGTCTCCATTTTTGTCGACACAGGTTGCACCATTGCCGATTTTGGTAAGCGAACCGCCGTTGCGATTGCCGACGTACACATCACTGTAGGTGTCGACAGAAGTACGCGAAGGATCGTTTCCACTTCCCTTCGGGCCTGTCAGGTAGCGGCCGACTTCTTCGTAGGTTTTGGTATCCACCTTGGAAATCGTTCCCTGGCTGGTATTGCTGATCCAGATAAATTCTTTTTTCGTCCCCATGCCAGGCATTTCGATGGTGATGTTGCCATCGTCATCCGTAACGACGCCGGTGTTTCCGCTGGCTTCGGGATCAAACGGCACGCGGCTATCCGGCCCGGCTCCCTCCACCTGACAACTTACTTCGCAATGGCCACAGATGTTTTTCTTAGCGCAGTCCTGTGGTCCAGAATTGTTGTTTTCGTTGTTATTATCGTCGTTGTTCGGGTGATTGTTTTCGTTATTCGGATTGTTATTGCTGACGGATTTTTCCTGACACACTCCGTTCATGCATTCCAGCCCGAAGGCGCAGCGTTCTTCTGCGGAGCAGGACTCTCCAAGTCCTTTGTCTTCGAACTCGCCTGGCGGATTATTGCTTTGGCCTGTCAATTCAGAGTTATCACACCCTGCAGAAAGTAGAGCAGAGAAGAGTAAAATGCCGGTCAGGGCAATCTTACCGGGGAATTTGCGCCAGATTGGCTTACGCATTGAAAAGCTCCATCACCATGAACGAACAGTTTTTGTAACTTGCATCGACCTCAATCGCTAAAATATAGCAAGCATCATTATTACATGCAAAACCTGTTCATCGCATCTTGTATCAACTCGATGTACATCATGGACTAAAAAAGCGGCCTGGGTGTCATCCGTTGGCTTGCCATAATCGGTGAGGTCCATTAGACGGAGGAACTCTCTGGTATTGTTTGAACTTCTACCGTGCTCCAGGAATCTATTTTATGAAACCTAGTCTTGTAACTTTGCTGATGTTTTTTTTGACAATCGCGGTAGTTTTTCAAAGTGCTTGCTCGTCAGCTCCTGCCAGGCCAGATGAGGAGGCTTTAACGAGGCAGAGCGGGGTACCCGCGTATTTTCACAATATACCGGCCGACACTCCTTATCTCGTAACGGGAATGGAGCCGTTTCCCCTCAGCCTTGTGTTGCAAGACAATCTGGAGAAATACGGGACTTTTTTAGATTCCTTTCTCGATCGCTTCGCTGACGAGCTGCAGAGCGGTATGCAGACAGAGGACCGTGCCAGCCGAGCAGTTCTCGCTTTGCTGGAGGAATTTCGGGGAAATTTCTCTGTGCAGGGACTGGAGAAACTCGGGTTTTCGATGCAACCCAGGGTGGCTCTGTATGGAATTGGGCCCTTGCCCGTTTTTCGGATGAGTCTGCATGATCCGGCGGCATTTGATGCCATGCTGACGCGTATTGAAAATAAGGCAGGCATTGCTGTTGAACGGCATACGCAGCGCGATATTTCCTATCGTCTGTATCGGTTCGGAGAGGCACTTCTTCCGGTTTCTATCCACGGCAATGAACTGATTGTTGGCATAACGCCCGCTCAGAGCGCGGAGGTCTATTTGCCGTATATGCTCGGCATAAAAAAGCCCGAGCAAAGCCTTGCCACGCACAATCAGATCCAGGAAATCATCCAGACCTATCAGGTACATCCAGGCCTGGTCGGGTATATGGATCTGCTCGCGATTTTCGAGATGGCTCTGGAACCAGAAGGGCTTGGTGCGGTTCAGAGAGAAGTATTTCAGACGTTTCTCAGTGCTGAGGAAGAGCTGTCTCAGATTTCTGAAGTTTGCCGACAGGAAATGCTCTCTATTTTCGCACTGATGCCGCGAATCGTCGCAGGTTATGAAGAATTTACGCTGTCGAAAATTCAGGCAGTTCTGGCGCTGGAATTTACTTCGTCATTTGCCGAACGTCTCGATCAAACGCGCACGCCGATTCCAGGCGTGCACTCCCAGGTTCATCAGGATTCCATGGCCTCCCTCGGAATTGGAATCGATCTGGAGAAGCTTGTGGGACTCTTCGGTTGGCTGGCCAGCGAGGTTCAAGAAAAGTCATTTCAGTGCGAAGCATTTGCCGATCTCAATGAGGCCGCTGCCAAGTTTCAGGTTCTTTCCAGCATGATGCCAGAATTTATCATGGACATTCGTGGGATTTCGCTTGCAATCCAATCGCTCACGCTCGGCGAAAACATCGAGGTGGAGTCCCTGGATGATTCGCTCTCTTTACATGCAATTGGCATCGTAAATTCTAAGAATCCGACGATGTTATTTCAGACGCTGCAGTATTTTGTGCCATTTTTGGCCGAGCTGGAACTCGAAGAGAATCGGATTACGCCAATGGCGAGCGCAGAATATGCTGAGCTGGGACACTGGTTGTCTCCGCATCTGATTAAAACTGCGACATCGCTCGGGTTCAGCGTTGGGACAGGCATGCAGGACGAAATGGCCTCGCTGCTGGAGGCGATGCAGCCAACGACTTCACCGCTTCTTCGGGTGTCGTATAATTTCTCGAAAATTTTGCAGTTGCTGGCAGCCAACACCCGGGGGCAGGCCGAAGCCGATGAAATCTTTGGTGACCTCGAAGCACTTGCCAGCGGTATGAATAACATAGTCTACAATTTGGATGCGAATGAAAAGGCTGTCTTCCTTCGCGTTTCGATCGATTGGGAAGCATCCAATCCGTAATTGTCAGAAATAGTCAGAATTTGTGTTTTTTCGGCCAGGAGCCTTCGATGAAATGGAAATTCCCGATGGATGAGGAAGTTTTCGATCGTGTTCAGCGACTGGAAATCCCATTCAATGCCTATGGTCTGGATTCGTTTGGAACTTCCACGGAATATCTGGGGCATTTTTTCAGTGCGCTGGCCTGGTTTTATCGACATTATTTTGATGTCAGCACATTTGGCATTGAAAACGTTCCCGCCCGGGGGCGAGCCATGGTCGTTGGCAACCACTCCGGCGGATTGCCTGTCGATGGCGCCATGGTACTCGCCTCGCTGCTATTAGAAATGGATCCGCCACGGCTGGGGCAGGGCATGGTCGAGAAGTTTGCCAATCGCTGGCCGTTTGTGTCGCAGATTTTTGCGCGTGTTGGACAACTGACCGGTTTGCCGGAACATGCCGAACATCTCTTGCAGGCAGATCGACTCTTGATGGTGTTTCCAGAAGGCGCGCGAGGAACCGGGAAATTATACCGGGATAAATACAAGCTGGTGCGTTTTGGTACAGGCTTTGTGCGCCTGGCGCTGCAAACCAATACTCCAATCGTGCCGTTTGCATTTATCGGCGGAGAAGAAGCGATTCCGACGATATTTCATCTGGAATCAGCAGCGCGTTTGATTGGCGTACCGTATATTCCTGTCGCGCCTTATCTCTTGCCGATTCCAAGGCCGGTCCGCTGCCAGATATTTTATGGAGAGCCTTTGCTTTTTGAAGGTAATGGCAATGAATCGGATGACATCATTGAAGGGTATGTGGCGGAAGTTCAGGAAAGTATCCGCGGACTGATTGAGCAGGGTCGGGCCTGGCGTCGCAGCGAGTTTTCACGTGGACGCATTCATGCTTGAATCGGAAGGGAGCCATCCATGCTGGTTTTAATTACCGGGATTTCAAGTCAAATCGGTCGCCTGGTGGCCGCTCAGCTGGTTGCGCAGGGGCATCAGATACTGGGCGTTGATCGACGTCCGTGGCCATCGGCGCCAGCCGGCGTAGAAATGTTTGAGGTGGATATCCGCAAGCGCCGCGCCGAAGATATTTTCCGAACGCGGCAGCCCGATGCAGTCATCCACCTGGCAACTGTAACGCATCTTGCGGTCAATCCTCAGGAGCGTTACCGCATCAACCTGGGCGGAACACGCGCGATCTTTGATCATTGCCATACCTATGGTGTTCGGCAGGCGATTTTTGTCGGCCGCCATACGTTTTATGGCGCTGACGCAGATTTGCCGCTGTTTTGCTCGGAATCTGAGCCGCCGATTGCAATGGCGACTTTTCAAGAGCTGGCTGACATGGTCGCGGCTGATCTTTTTGCCGGATCTGCGTTGTGGCGTTACCCGGAAATCGATACGGCCGTACTTCGCTTTTGCTATGCGCTTGGCCCTTCACAAACGGGCACGCTGGCCAGCTATCTGCGCGGACCGCGTGTGCCTACAGCTATGGGTTTTGATCCGCTGTATCAGTTTATGCACGAAGAAGATGTCAGCCGAGCCATTTGCCTTGCGCTCGATGAGAAGTTGCGCGGCGTGTTCAATGTCGCCGGCCCTCAGCCCATTCCACTTTCCTTGCTGATCCGCGCGACTGGTCGCCAGCGCCTGGCCATTCCCGAACCTCTGCTGGGACCCATGCTCGGCAGGTTTGGCCTGCCTTATCTGCCGCCCGGCGCAATCAATCACGTCAAGTACTCGGTCGTCGTTGATGATAGCGCGTTTCGGCAGCGGACGGGTTTTACGCATGAATTTGATGAAATAGAAACGATGAATGCGTTTCGCCAGGCGGACAGGGCAGGGGATTGATTTTGTTTGCAAAAAAAAGAAACTTGCTCAGTTATTTCTCATTTTCATCGCGGGAGTTTTCAAAACTCACATCAATAAAGGGAGCGTCGTTTCGCCAGCGGCGCAACACTCCACTTGCCAGTTGGCGAACGTCCTCTTGAGAATCCCGGGCTAATTCTTCAAGAATCCTGGTGGCTTCTTCCGAACGCGCGCGCTCCAGCAGTACAATTACGTCATCCGTAAGTGAAACTTCTGGATCCCGTCGCCACCTTTGAAGAAAAGGCACAATCGGCTCGCACCCTTCTGGAACGACACGCTTTAGAATCTTCCGGGCTCGCCGTCGTGAGCGCGATGACTCCAGGCGTGCATGGACTTCGAACAAGAGAAGTAAATCGGCCAGAGGCCAGGTATCGGCTGGCAGGCTGGATGCTGCCGTCGCACGTTCCAGAACTTCAAGGGCAGTGATGTCAATCGGCGGCAAGCTGATAGAGAGGGCGTTGCTGCGCAAAGATGCAAATGCCTGGATTTTTGCACGTTCCCGCACCGATTCACCGATATCTTCGACCAGCAGGATATTGGCAATTGTACGAAGCAAAAATGCTTCAAGACGAATCTGGCTGTCGTTTGCGTCCCAAACATGAGGGCTTTTTCTGGTACGCTCAATAGCGAGTCGGCGTTCGCGGCAGTCTGAAAGGGCAGTCTCGATCGGTGAAAACAGATTGGCCAGAGCCGAGGAGGGCGCTTTCGCGAGATTTTCTGCTACGGTCAACGCTGTCAGAGTGTCTGAAGTTTGCAGAGCATTGAGCGAATGTAAAAGTAGAGACTGCACACCGGAACTAGCAGCAGCTTCAAGCGCGGCCAGGCGAACAAGCCTGTCATCATGGTACAGACCACGCTCAATCAATGTTCGTTCGTCAGACGTGGCATCACCCTGCAAATACTTCGCGATAATTCGCAAGCCAATCGCCAGTTGAGCACTGGAAGGTTCCGAAAGTCCAAGCAAAGTCCGGGTCGCAACCTGGCGAGCTCGCGGATCCTCAAGTTGTTGCAATGTACGTAAGCCAACAGCTCCCTGAATCGCCTCCTCGCGAATCAGCCTGACAGCCAGCGAAAATGCATCCGGGCGCGCGAGTAATTCCTGAATATTGAACTCACGCTGATTGCCAGAGGATTGTAAAATATTCTGAATAACGTCACTGGCCGAGGTCTGAAGATCAGAATCGTCGCTTCGGTCGAGCTTTTCGAGAGAACGAACCGCCAGGCTTGCACGTTTTTTCACAATGTCTTCAGCATCGGTAAGGGCGTCCTGCGCATACGGTAAACCGCGGCGATCCCGCAGCGCGACCAGTAAGTCCAACGCATAGGCACGTACAAATGCATCCGCATCGCGGGTCATATCGATCGCAAAACTAAAAATCCGATCGTCGGGCCCATCGGCCAAAGCGATAATGGATTTCATGGCCAGTGCACGGCCATCCGCCTCTTCGATCTTCTGGCTGTTGTCGAAGACGTATCGCATCAACGGAAGCAGGGCGCGCGCATCGCCGAGTTCTCCCAGCACCTGCACCAGACCTCGGCGAATTCGCACATTTACCAGATTTAGATTGGCCGTTAATGCTGGCACCGCACGGCTGCCGAGTGCAACCAGTTCATCCATAATGCTTCGCTGAATGATGGCATCGGGATGATCGAGACGATCGACGAGTTGGGCGATTTCACTTAAATTTTGCGTCAAAATTACCTCCACAACCACTGCAAAACAGTCATAAAACTCAGGTAGAAATGTCGTCCATGGTAGTTTCTTGACAGGTTAACACCGCATGTTAGCATCCGAAATGTCTTATATGTCAGCACATATAGATTGTATACAACCCCTCACAGAACACACGGCCAATGTCCAGGAGGCCTGTTTGAATTCCAGTGCGAAAGTCTACAAAACTCGACGTTATCATCATGGATTCGTCTACCTCTTTTTCGCAATCCCGACGATGATTTCCACCGGATGCAGTCATCAGAGCGCGGCCGTCGATCAACAGGCGCTTCAAGTCAGTGCAACACAAGAACGGCTTGAAGAAGTAGAGCGCACAAACGGCCGTCTTGCGGTACGCATTGAGGAGCTTGAGCGCCAGCTTTTGCTTGTCCAGGATCGCGTCGATGCAACGCGCCTGGCGATTCAGCGCCGAGATAATCGTTTACAATCGGAAGGGGATTCCATTGCGCACAGGCCACAACCCGTGCCCGAATCCTATTACGGACATGCGGAGGCATATTCTGCCAACCCAATCCAGCAAGAACAACGCGCACGCCGTCCGGTTGCGCGCATTTCTCTTTCCGATGAACAATCCGGCATGCTGGATGCTCCGGGCCATCTCAATGCACCCGCCGCAGCGAATGTCATTGTTGAAGAACAGCTCGAGGACGACGGCGAAGAACTTGTCATTACGGATGCTGATTTCCGTGCTTTTGCCGGCGTTGAATATCGACCTTCCACGACAGGTTCGCCTTCGGCGCCATCTTCGGGTTCCGTGGCATCCAGCTCCGGAAAAGTTGCACAACCTCCCGTCACCAGCGAGCGTCTTGCAACCAGCCAGGAGTTGAGCCGGCAGGCTGATTCAGCTCCGAAATCCGCGCCTCCGAAAAGTCAGGGACAAGGAGATTTGCTGGATCTCTACCAGGATTCGCTTGCGAAATATCGTGCCGGAAACTACGCAGAAGCGATGGCCGGTTTTCAGTCTTTTCTGGATGCCGGGCCACGAACCGATTATATCGACAATGCGCTGTACTGGATTGGAGAATGCCATTATGGCCTGAGCGATTACAGCCGCGCAGTAAGCTATTTCCAACGCATCTTGGATGAGATTCCCAATGGAAGTAAGGCTGCCGACGCAATGCTCAAAATGTCTCTGGCTTATGACAGAATGGGGCAGGGCGAGAACGCCGTGGAGTTGTTGACCAGACTCACAAAACAGCACCCCACGACCAATTCAGGCAAACTTGCAGCAAAACGCCTCGAAGAACATCCGAATAAACCATAATTCTCTACTAAATTTTATCGATAACGACGCATCGCTTTTGCCAGATGACCTGGGAGTCTCCAATGTGTGAAACACACTTCAATCACGAACCAAGCTCTCCTCGCCAGACGAAAAACTCGGGCGTGGCAAACCGACTATTGAAGTTTCTGGCAGGCGGGTGCGCCGCCGCTGCTATGACTGCTGCAGGCGCCGGACAAGCCGATGCTCAACTCATTCATGCGCAGCCAACTTCGACGGATTATCATGTCGTAAAAGATGGCGATACGATGTGGGATATTTCCGGAACGTATTATGGCGATACATTTGAATGGCCAAGACTCTGGAGCTACAACCCGCATATCACCAATCCTCACTGGGTTTATCCGGGCGACATCCTCTATCTAAAGCAAATTGATGTGCCCCAGGCAGGTTCCGGGCCGGCTGCCGCAGGACAAACCGCCGGAGAAAAACCGCATCAACCAGTTGCTTTTGGTACGCATTTGCCCCTGGGTGGCTTCATAACAACCGAAGATCTGCCTTATTCCGGCCGTATTATCGGTTCGCCGAAAGAAGCCAATTTGCTTGCTGAGCACGATGTTGTCTGGGTTGGTTTCGGCGAAAAAGGCTATACCGAAGCCGAGAAAGAAAAAACCAGCGAAAAAAACCGCACCGCGATAAATCATGACGACGAAATCAAAAATGGCGATATTTTCGCCATCGTTCGTCCTGATGGAACCATAGAAAATGGTGAGGGAGAGACAATCGGCCAAAAATACATTGTGCTGGGTAGTCTGGAAATTACGAATGTAAGCGAAAAGCAGGCACATACAGCGATTATTTCGCAGTCATGGCAGGAGATTCAGCGCGGAGATTTCCTTGTGCCTTATGAACGCCAGCTCAAAGTCGTGCAGCCTGTAAAAGGCGCCGATGATGTTGTCGCCAGAATTGTTGATTCGGTTCAGCCGGCATTCAGTTTTGGCGAACATCAGTATGTTTTTATCAATAAGGGCGCAGAGAATAACGTCCGTGTTGGCAATCGGTTCTTTATCTATCAGCGCTTTGAAGGGTTGGATCGACCCGGAGCAGAAGCTGATGATGCGATTCCCTGGCAGCGTGTAGGGCAGGTGCTGGTTCTGGATGTTCGCGAGCAATACGCAACGGCCGTAATTACCGATTCCTCCCGTGAAATCCGTATCGGTGATAGACTCGAGATGTATAAAGGGTATTGAGATTCATCGAATCACTACATAAAAAATAGAAAAGAAGAGTCCCGGGCTGAATTTGGGGCTCTTCTTTTTTGTCACACTCATGAGTTAACATAATACCTATTATCGGACGTTTGATATGGGAGAAAAAGGGCATCCACTGAGGCATGCCCTTTGACTACATTTACTTATGAAATTACTTAGAACCTTTCAACTTATCCAAAAACCCGCTGAAAAAGCCTTTTTTAGCACGACTCTTTCTCATTTCTAAAATCCTGAGTTGACGCTGCGCGCTGTGGTTTTTGGGATTGATAAGCAGTGCATCCCGAAACAGACTCTCGGCTTCGGCCTCTCGACCGAGCCCGAGCGCCACGGTGGCCAAAAAAGCGCGGATCCAGTCTTTATCCGGAAGTTTTGCATTCAAATCACTGAGCTCATCATAAATTTTCTGCGCTCGGCTGCGCTCAAGTGGTTTGCCTTCATCATTTTTCGAAATCAGCAAATACTCGGTATATAAATAATGAGCTCGGTATTCATTATCATTGGGGTTCAAATTAAAAGCGGATTCAAACTGCACATGTGCGCCGCGAAATGAGCCCTGCTCAAGCATGGATTGACCACGGCGAAATGCGGATTCAGCGTTAATAATTGCGCTGATATCGGTATTATCCCCATTGAGTTCCGCATTGTAATCGGCGCGTCGTTTAGAATCCGATAAAATCTGATTGGCCGTATTGAGCGCCTGAAAGATCTCCTGAATCTTTTCGCGATCTGCACCAATATCCAGGCTGTGATAACGATCCACATGCCATTTTTTGGCCAGAGTCCTGAAATTGATCGCGACCTGCTGCTTGATCGAGGTGTCATCAAGATGCGGAGAGACATCCAAAAGCTCATAATAAGTGCTGGTCTTGAGCTGGTTGTGCATCTTCTGGATTTCGCGGCGCAGCTCTTCGATATCCTGGGCCATGAAGGCTCTCCTTTTATTATCAATAAAGTCTCAAAGTTTTTCGCGGAACACGAAATACCGAGAAGTTACGCATCACCAGCTGCGCAATCAAACACGCAGATGGATAAATTACCAGCGTATTGGCTGTGCCTCCTAAAACCAAGGACAAAAAGCCTCAGACCAAACTGGTCTGAGGCTTTTTGAATGGCTACGCAGGGATTTGAACCCCGGACCTAGCGAATATGAACCGCGCGCTCTAACCAAACTGAGCTACGTAGCCTTGAGTGACTTGCCGGCTTTTGTTTCCGGCCGCCAACGAGTATTCAAGTACAAAAAATTGGGGCCGTTCGTCAAGCACTTTTTTACACATTCTGTAAAATTTTCCAAAAATCTTTACCGCCCTCCTCTCTCGTCTTGAAATAATCTTGCGGCGGTTCCGGGTTCCGGTCACCTGCCGGACATTCTTCCAGTCTCATTAAAAAAATCCGGTAACACTTTAAAAAACAAGGACCTTTCAGGGAAACGAATTTGACACATTCAACAGGAAAGGTACAACAATAGCACAAAAATACCGTATAATGGCCAAATGCCATTTGTACTGTAAATACAACCACTTAGAACAACCAGCCTCTGGATGGTATTTTTTCATATGAATTATCGGAACACGCATCATCGTCGCCTGGGTATCTCACTTGCGACTGCTATTATTTTGAGTTGCGGAGCGATCGGGTTCAGTCACGTCACGGCCAGTGAATTGCCTCCTCAAAGTGCTGTTCAAAACGCTCAGGAAATTGCGCAGCGCTCTGCGGCGGCCGAAAACTCGTTGCGCGGTCTTAAGAATCGTATTCTCGGTCAGACCAGTGGATCGGCACGCGCTCAGGCACAAAGCGTTTTGCAGGCCGCAAGCGCATTCAGTGAGCTGGACTTTCCTAAAGTCCCCACGGATTGGGCTGCTGCCGGTCTTGATCTTGCGAAAGCCAAACGCGAAGGCGACCGTCTCGTCCAAACCATGCCGGATGGCAGCCGCGTTACGTTTACGGTCAATCCAGATCTGCAGGATTTCATTGCTGAGATGTTTCGCACCAATAAGGTGCCGCATGGCGGTGTCGTTCTGATCGATCCGCCTTCCGGCCGCGTCATCGCGCAGGTCGGACAATCTTCTAATGCGAACAGCGGAAATCCTGCACTGCGTGCTTTTGCACCGTCCGCGTCGGTTTTTAAAGTGATTACGGCCGCAGCTCTGATTGAAGGAACAGGCCGAGATCCGGTCGCTGAAGTTTGCTATCACGGCGGCTCAAGCTTTCTGACCGAGAAAAACATCAAAGGTGATGCTCGTCTGGATAATCGCTGCAACGATCTGGGCGGCGCTCTGGTCTGGTCCATCAACTCGATTATCGCCAAACTGGCCTATAACGAGCTGAAACGAGAAGATTTGGAGGAATGGGCAGAACGTTTTGGTTACAACCAGGCGATTCCCTATGAGTTTCCGGTCGAGGTCAGCACTGCAGACATGGTTGCCAATAAACTTGAGCGCGCGCGTGCGGCAGCTGGCTTTCACCATACAAATCTGAGCCCTCTTCATGGTGCGATGATCGGTGCGGCGCTGGCCAATGGCGGTCTCATGATGCAGCCGTCGATCATCGAAACCTATGAAAGCGCCGATGGCCACATCTTATACAGCTTTGAACCTCGAGAATTCCGCCGTGTGATGAGCGAGCAAACCGCAAAAACGCTGAGTACGTTGATGGTTCCGACCACAACGCACGGCACGGCGCGGCGTCATTTCCAAAATCGTAGCGCGTTTCCGCGTCATATCGAGGTTTCTGGTAAAACGGGCACATTGTCGCATCAAAACCCGTTTATGCGCTTCACCTGGTTTGTTGGTCATGCACAGCATAAGTCCTGGGACGATCATCCGGGCATTGCTGTAGGCGGCCTGGTCGGAAACACCGAAAAGTGGCGGATCCTCGGGCCTTTTGCAGCAAGTGAAGCTGTGCGCAAATACTATGAGGTGGAAGGAAACCGTCGCGCGAAAGAAAATCCTGTCGCCAGCAACTAATCTGTAACGCTTCCGCCATCACTTTTCTGCTCTACGTTCTTAGTCTCCATCCGCGCGAAGAGCGGCTTCTTCGCGCGCGTAGCGGCTGTCGATTTCTTCGAGTAGAGCGCCCTTCTCTTCCCACTGCATCATGCAATGTTCCAGGTCTTGTTCGACCTGGGCGTATTCGAGATGCAGCGCACCAATATCGGCCGAAGCCGTATAGGTATCGGGATTGGCCAGTTGTGCATCCAGTTCACTCTGGCGTGCCTCAAGCACCTCGATGTTTTGCTCAATCGCCGTAAGCTCTTTACGCAGATGCCTGGTTTCTTCGAGGCGTCGCGCACGAATCTCAGCCTGTAGGCGGCGCAAGTCCTTGCGGGAAACCGGTGGCGAGTGATCTTGGGCTGCGCTGCTGGGTGACGGATGGGCCTGGCCGGAAATCTGGCCGCTCTCCTGCTCTTGTTTTCTTCGCCAGCGATAATAATCGTAATCGCCGTCGTACATTGTCATCACGCCGTCTTCGATGTGAATGACACGATTGGCGACCTGGTTAAGAAAAAAGCGGTCGTGGGACACTACAACAAAAGCACCTTCAAAGTTTTTGAGCGCGTGCTCTAAGACCTGTACCGACGGAATATCAAGATGGTTTGTAGGCTCATCAAGCAACAAGCATCCGGCAGGCTCCAGCAGCATTTTGGCAAGCGCCAGCCGGCTTTTTTCGCCACCGGAAAGGACACTAATGCGCTTGTCTACATCGTCGCCTCGAAACAAAAAGGCTCCAAGCAGCGAGCGCACCTGGGGTGCTGATTCCAGGGAGGCAGAAGCTTCCAGCTCTTCTAAAATCGTGCGCGAGGTATCGAGTTTTTCCGTTGAATGCTGGGCAAAATAGGTCAGTTCAACCTTATGGCCACGCTCCACGGTTCCTGCATCTGGCTTGAGAACTCCGGCCAAAATTTTAAGAAGCGTCGTTTTGCCGGCACCGTTGGGGCCAACGATCGCAACACGATCACCGCGCTGAAGCTGAAAGTCTAAATTGTTAAAAATTTCGCGATCGCCATAGCGCTTGGAAAGCCCTCGGGCGTCGAGAACAATACGCCCCAGACGCGGCGGCTGCGCGAAGCGGAACGTAATTCGAGCATTGTGTTCTGGTGGAATCTCAACAATATCGATTTTTTCAAGCTGCTTGACCCGACTTTGAACCTGCGTGGCTTTGGTTGCTGTATAGCGAAAGCGCTCAATAAATCGTTCGACTTTTTCGAGCTCTTTGCGTTGCGTTTCGGCAAGCTCAATCAGTTGCTGACGCCGCGCCTCGCGCTCCACCAGATAAGCATCGTAATTGCCCTTATAGGTGGTCAGGGAATCGCCCAGCATTTCGACAGTTTCTGTCACCAGACGATTCAAGAAATAGCGGTCGTGACTGATGATGATGACGGTGCCCGGATAATTTCCCAGGTAATTCTCGAGCCATTCGATGCTTTCCATATCAAGATGGTTGGTAGGCTCGTCCAAAAGCAATACATCGGGGCCTTGCAGCAACAAGCGGCTCAGCAAGGCACGCATTTGCCAGCCACCGGAAAATGTTTCGATGGGACGCTCAAAATCATCGGTTGAAAAGCCAATTCCCACGGCAATTTCTCGTGCATGACTGCGAAACACCCAGCCATTGCGTTGCCGGAAGACATCTTGAAGGGTGCCGTACTCTTCATGGAGCGCATGATTTTCGGCAGCATCTTCAGCAGCCAGTGCTGATTCCATTTCGGCCAGACGTTGCTCCATATCGAGCAAGTCCTGTCGGCCGCGCAGGATAATCTCCATCAGAGTGCCCTGCTCTTTGCCGGTCAGCTCCTGGGGCAAGTATCCGATTTTTAGCTCACGGGGCTTAATGACAGCACCGCTGTCAGCTTCTTCCAGGCCGACCAGGATCTTGAATAACGTCGATTTTCCAACGCCGTTGGGACCGACCAACCCGATAACTCTGCGCTCGCCAATGAGCCAGTCGATATTACGGAACAGCGATTTGCCGCCATACGATTTTGACAGTGATTCCAATCGGATCATGGATGCGTTTCATCCCAGGTATAATAAATCTGCGTCTTCAGGCGCGACCAACTTCGGCCCAAGCCAGGCTCGCCAAGCCCTATACTACGACTGAGTAAGGAACGGCAATTGGCCAAAAAACCATGGCACTGCCCGGCTAAGAATCGCCCATAGACACCCTCTGGCAAATTGACACTTTGCCTGTTCGACTGCTATCGTCGACCCTGATCGATAGAGGATAAACAACTGATCAATATATCTGGTTTTAGCGATTTTTTATAAAGGGACAGGGCTATGAGTTATCGTGCCATATCATTATTGCTGCTGACGCTTTTCCTTTGGAGTGGTCAAGCTGTCGCGCAGGATAATACAGGTGCCAGCGTCGTCGTACTCAAATTGAATGCCAGCGGGGTCGAACAAGAAGTTACAGACCTTTTCTACCTTGAGCTGCATGAGCAGATTCGCGCGCATAGTGGAATGCATGTTGCTTCCAGTGGCGAAGTAACCATTCAGGACCTGATGCTGATGGCCGGCTGCAGCGAACCTACGGCAGACTGTTTAAACGGCCTTTCTGATTTTATTGAAGGAGATCGCGTTGTTTTCGGCTCTGTTTCGCATGCCGATAACGTTTATACCTTCAATGTAAGTATGTTTGATTTTGCGCAGAGCCGTTTTGTTGGAGAACTACAAAACTTTGTCTTGCGTGGCGATACCCATGAAATTCAGTACCAGCTCCCCATTGCCGCCGAAGCCCTGCTGTATGGCGACGTTGGTGTGCTCGAGGTCAAGATCGAGGGTACAGGTTCCGCACGTATTTTCGTGAATGATGTTGACAAAGGGCGTACGCCGCTGAGTCTGAGCGGGCTTCCCCTGGGCGAAGTTACGGTTACGGCCTGGGGCGACGATGAGAGTGAGCACGTAGAAACGGTTGTGTTGCGGCGCAATCAGCCCGCAGAAGTTGTATTCACGATCGATACCCCCCAGGTAATTACCACGAGC
The DNA here is from genome assembly GCA_040393065.1 of Lujinxingia vulgaris. Taxonomy (GTDB): domain Bacteria; phylum Myxococcota_A; class Bradymonadia; order Bradymonadales; family Bradymonadaceae; genus JACCWM01. The sequence goes on from JBEBUW010000010.1 coordinate 51,978, forward strand.
TCGTCCAACACGCCCTACCTCGTTTCGGGAATCGCACTGGCTACTATCGGTGTTGCCGGCCTGGTGACCGCAGCTTTTGGCCATATGGAGCTCGATACACTGAATAGCAAGGTGTCGACCATGATGGTTCCGGGCCATCCTTCCATTCTTACCAGCAAAGCGCAGTCCGTAGAGCAATTGCAGTCGGATATGAACACGGCTCATACAATGCGGGTCATCGGAATTTCGGCCGGAGCCGTAGGTATCACGGCTGGTACGATTTTGCTGGTTAAAGCACTGACCTCGGATGGCACTTCTAAAGACGTTGCACCGCCGGCAAATGCATCGAAATCAACCAACAACTGGCGCCTTGCCCCGAGCGCCTCAGGCATTGGATTTACGCTGGGTGCTGATTTCTAAGTTGCGAATTTCCCTCTGATTGCTGACGAAAAAACGGCCTTCGCATCATGCGAAGGCCGTTTTTATTTAGAGCGCTGTCGGGATGGATGCGTTATTTCTTTTTCGCTGCTGGTTTACTTTTCGCCTGAACAGCCAAAGGAGTTGCGGTCAGCCCATAAGTAGCAATCGAGCGGATGACCGGAGATTTGTTGCCCAGGTATCCTCGAAACGAAGCTTCCAGGTCCGAAGAACCGCTGTTCGCCAGCGCCCATGCACTGATCAGTGCCAATTCTCCTGCATTGGCTTCGCGCATGATCGCTTCAAACAGATTCAAATCCGCTGCATCGCCCCGCTCTGCCAGCATCAACACCAGTTCTCGACGAACATCCGCCGGACTGGTCGTCTGCGCAGCTACTTTTCGCGCCACAGGCAATGCCAGCTCGCCAAGATTCAAAACACGCGCAGCTACTTGCTGACGAATCCGAGGATCACCGTGGGTCAATAATTGCTCAAGCAGCGCATCCCGAATCGCCGCGTCTTTGCGCAACAGGTTCAAATCATCCCAGAAACTCGCCGGCGGACTGCGCAAAACCGTCTTTGCTTGCCGCAAGCCGAGGGTGGGATTGAGTTCCAGCGCCGTCAAAAACGCGAGCCATTGCACATCCAGGCTGCGATCCCGGAACATAATTTCCAGGGCCGTGGCACCTTCCGGCAGACCAATGGAGCGCAGTGCCTGGACAATCTCCGTGCGAACAGCAACATCGGCATCAGTCGTGAAAAAGCGCAAAATCTGGATCGATTCTACCGATTTAATCTGTCCAACAGCCTCAATGGCAGCCAGACGCACGTTCTTATCACGTTCACTGGTCACGGCGCGGCGCAGATGCGGCAAAGCAGCCGGATTCTCAAGCAAGCCGAGGCTTCGCGCGCTGTGTAGTCTGATTTCTACACGGCCCTCGAACAGTCCCCCGGTCAAAACTGCCAGGGCACCTTCATGGCGCGTGTTACCGAGCGCGCGTGCAGCAATGACGCGCTCTTCCATCTTGTCGCTCGCAAACATCTTTTTCAGTTCTTCAAAAATCTCCGAATCACGCGAGGCTGCGGCAAGTTCGTAAAGCAGTGCACGTTCTTCAGCGTCTTCTGCCTTTGCCAGCAGTGCCCGAATCGGGGCGAGTTGCGGACGCGTGCCGCTTTCTACGAGGAGGGAAAGTGCGCTGTTTTTTGCGGGTTGCTCGAGCTTTGCAAGCAGCCTTGTCAGCGCATCCACGCCCGCCTGATTACGAAGTCCAGTTAGCTCTCGTGCCGCAAATTCAACAATACCTGGCGATGAATCTTTAAGCGACTTCTCCAGCAGAGTGACGACCTCAGCGGCCACCTGCGGATGCATTTTGAGCCGTGCAGCAATCTGCACACCGATTCGTCGAATATCTTCGTTGCGATTGCCGAGCAGATCTTGAGCTATCTGCAACGAAGCCGGACGCACCGTAAACATCACAGCCTCCACAGCCTGCGCGCGCGCTGCCGCGTCGTTTTGCTTCAGGGCTGTGCCCAGCAAATCGTACAAACTGCCCGATTGCAGTGCCAGATAGCGGTACACATCACGCCGGGTCTCCGGAGCCGCTTTCTTAAGCAGTTCCTCGAGCATGCCTACTTCGAGATCGTCGCGCAATGTGCTCGTGATTTCACGCAGCGTTTTATACAAATCCGCTGTTTTCGTTAGCTCTGCCGCAAGATAAGCGTTCGCCGCACGATCGCCGGAAAGCAGCAACGCCATGCCAGCAGCCAGGCGTACACGTTCCTGATCATCGGTTTTATAAATTTCAAACTGTTTGCGCGCATTGCGATCGGCCAGCAGCCCCAGCGTCATCAAGGCTGCCTGCCTGGCATGCGGATCGGCTTCGGCTTTGAAGCCATCAGCCAGGGTTTGTACCTCCTCGCGGACCTGTTTGGACAGTTGACCTACGCTACCCTGGGCAAATACAGGAGCGGGGGACATAAGCGCCAGAACCAACAGCGCGGCCGCCGGTTTAATGCGATTTTTCATCGGTGAACATCCTGATAACGAACGGTAATGTTGTTGCAGAGCACTTATGAACCCGGGGCATTGATTTACATCGTGTAAATCAATGCCCCTACGAATTCTTCTGCCAGGTGAATCAACTAGACATCATTAAGGTTCAAGCAATTTGCTTTACTTGCTCAGCCAAAATTGGTCTTGAGGTGATCGAGAATTTTGTCCTGAACTTTTCCTTTGAAAGGTCTGGTCAACATATTCAGATCAATTGCAATGGCCACTTCTGTATCATCGACAGAAAACTGGCCGGAAAAGCCTTTGCCCTTCACTTTGGCCTGCGTCTTATCGTTATTCCAGTCAATGGAGCTCACCAGACTTGGATAATCCTCACCCACCTTGGTGACGATTTTTTCGATTACGGATTTTGCTTTCTCAAGATCAGTGTGGTGTGCCTGACGCAAGTCAATATCTGCCATGGTTTCTCCTTCCAATAGCGTTGTAAATAAAAGAACTCAGACGTTGTTTAGTCTACCAGATTTATACAATAAAACGATGCAACAGCGTTGCGCAGGGTAGCAACCCTGACGGATTCTTGTCAATTCCGCCCTGCCCCTGGAAAGTACACGTTTACTGTCCACAAACGGGTGAATGCGAGCTGAGAATAGAACCCCTGATGACTCCGCAACAACTTGCATGCAGCTTGCGTTGTCCGAAAACTTCGAATCAGATACAACCCCTCATCTTCCAGGCCCCGAAGTTTTGTCTGGCCGCCCCTCCAAGTAAAAATAGTAAGGAAATGCCATGCCCCGTCGTGACGATATTAAAACGATCTGTATTTTAGGTTCCGGCCCGATTGTTATTGGTCAGGCCTGTGAATTTGACTATTCCGGGACACAGGCCACGCGCGCACTCAAAGCGGAAGGGTACCGGGTCGTTCTGATCAACTCGAATCCGGCCACCATTATGACCGACCCGGAGATTGCGGACGCGACCTATATCGAACCGCTCACGCCGGCTTTCGTCACGCAGGTTCTAGAAAAAGAGCGACCCGATGCGCTGCTTCCCACAATGGGCGGCCAGACTGCGCTCAACCTGGCCATGGCGCTGCACAAAGATGGAACGCTTGAACGGCTCGGTATTGAATTGCTCGGGGCCAATCCAACCATTATCGAACGCGCCGAAGATCGAGAGATTTTTCAGTGTATTATGAATGAAATCGGTATTGATCAGCCCGCTTCCGGGATCGCCCGAAGCCTGGATGATGCCTGGAAAATTCTCGACCGTGTTGGTTTTCCAGCCATTTTGCGCCCCAGCTTTACGATGGGCGGCACAGGCGGAAATATCGCGTATAATCGTGAAGAATTTGCAGAATTTGTTGCCTGGTCCCTCTCGCAAAGCCCTACCGGAGAAGTTTTAATCGATGAAGGCCTTCTGGGATGGAAAGAGTTTGAACTTGAGCTTGTGCGCGATGGCAACGATACGATTGTCATTGTATGCGGTATTGAAAACTTCGACCCGATGGGCGTTCACACCGGCGATGCGATTACAGTCGCTCCGGTTCAAACCCTGACGGACGACGAATATCAGGCGATGTGCGATGATGCGCGACGTATCATCCGTGCGGTGGGGGTGGAAAAAGCCGGCTGCAATATTCAGTTTGCGATCAACCCGATTACCGGGCGGCGCGTCGTCATCGAAATGAATCCACGTGTCAGCCGCTCTTCCGCGCTGGCCAGCAAAGCCACCGGCTATCCTATTGCCAAAATTGCCGCGCTGATTGGCGTTGGCTACATGTTGGACGAAATTACCAGCGATATTACCGGCACCAGCACGGCTGCCACCGAACCTGTGCTGGATTACGTCGTCGTAAAGATCCCGCGTTTCGCCTTTGAAAAATTCCCGGCTGCATCGGACACCCTTACCACGCAAATGAAAAGCGTTGGAGAAGTGATGTCCCTCGGTAGAACTTTTCCCGAAGCAATGGGCAAAGCGATTCGTAGCCTTGAAAACAGCACCGCCCATCTGCATCCCGCCCTCCCCCGGCCCGGTGCTGAGATCGAAAACGCAGAGGCAATTCTCGACTTTTATCATCCACGCCTGCGCCGCCCAACGCCTGAACGACTGGGATATGTTTTGGAAGCTCTACGCGCAGGTATTTCTATCGAAAAAGTCGCAGAAATTTCGGCCATTGATCCCTGGTTTCTCGATCAGCTCGGCCGAATCGTCGCCTGCGAAACCGAGCTTGTTGCCGCATTCCAGTCCGCCAAACCAATAGATCGTACGCTTCTTCACAAAGCCAAGCGTCTGGGGATGGGAGATGTGGATATCGCCCATGTTCTCGGCATTTCTGAAAGCGAAGTGCTTAAACTGCGCAGAAAACTTGATGTGAGACCGGTTTTCAAGCAGGTCGATACCTGCGCGGGCACGTTGGATACCGCGCAGTCGTATTACTACTCAACCTATGAATACGGCGACAATGAAGCCGAGACCTCCGACAAGCCTGGTGTCTTGATTCTTGGCAGCGGTCCCAACCGTATTGGTCAGGGCATTGAATTCGATTATTGCTCGGTGCACGCGGCCCTGGCACTTCGCGAAGTCGGTTATCGAACGATCATGGTAAACTGCAATCCGGAAACCGTCAGTACGGATTATGACATCTCCGACCGCCTCTACTTTGAACCGCTAACCTTCGAAACCGTGCTGGCAATCATCGAGCATGAGAAGCCGGTCGGAGTCATTCTGCAATTTGGCGGCCAGACACCGCTCAAACTCGCCAGATTGCTTTTTGAGCACAATATACCTGTGCTCGGCACGTCTCCTGAAGTCATCGAGCGTACTGAAGATCGTCAGCTATTCAAGGAAATGATCGAGAAGCTCAACCTTCGCCAGCCCGAAGCGCGCACGGTTTTGACATGGAGCGAGGCCCGGCAAGCTGCTGAAGAACTCGGCTTTCCGATCATGGTTCGCCCCAGCTTTGTGCTGGGCGGCCGCGCGATGGAAATTGTCTACAATGCGGATGATTTTCAGGCCACGTTCGAGCGCGCCCGTGCAGAATCCATGGACAGTCCTGTGTTGCTTGATAAATTCTTAAGCCAGGCGATCGAAGTCGACGTCGACTGTATCAGCGACGGTACGCATGCCGTCATTGGCGGCATCATGGAGCATATTGAGGAAGCCGGTGTGCACTCCGGCGACTCGGCCTGTACGCTACCGCCCAACAGCTTGCCAGAAACAGTGTTACGTCAGATCCGTGAGCAAACACTGGAAATGGCACGTGAGCTTCAGATCGTCGGCCTGATGAACGTTCAATTTGCTGTGCAAGAACATCGCGTATTTGTGATCGAAGTAAATCCGCGCGCAAGTCGCACCATTCCGTTTATCTCCAAGGCCATTGGCATTCCCCTGGCCCGATTTGCTGCACGTGTCATGCTGGGAGAAAAACTCCACGATATCGGGCTGACCGATGAACTCGTGCCGGATTATTTTAGCGTGAAAGAAAGTGTTTTTCCGTTCAACAAGTTTCCCGAGGTCGATACTTTGCTTGGCCCCGAAATGCGTTCGACCGGTGAAGCGATGGGCATCGATCGCGATTTCAATATTGCATTTCTGAAAGCGCAGATTGCATCGAACAATGCGCCGCCGACTTCTGGAAAGGTATTCATCAGCGTCAAAAATTCAGACAAATGGGCTGTTGTTCCCATTGCCAAAACGTTGCAGGAGCTCGGCTTTGAAATCGTTTCTACCCGAGGAACTGCTGACTACCTACGCCAGAATGGCCTGGAAGTTCGCCAGATCAACAAGGTAAAAGAGGGACAACCGCACATTGTGGATCTGATCATCAATGCTGAAATTTCCATGGTGGTCAACACGACCATTGGAGCCCAGGCCATTCAGGATAGCCGATCAATTCGACGTGCAACTTTGAACCTCGGTGTGCCATACTTTACAACACTGGCAGCTGCGCGCGCCGCAGTTGCCGCAATGCGTGATGTTGCCGACGGTACACAGGTTGGTGTTCGCTCGATTCAGGAGTTTCACCAGGCGGTCGCAGCCCGCTGAGCCATTTCAAATCTGTACTTTTTATTACGCTGGATTTATTTTAGCCCCGTACACATGTGCGTGGGCGCTATTTTTTATAAACTGTTTTCTACCGCAGCCATGCTCTTTAGAAAACGCTTACCGCTTGTATACAACGAAGGAATGAACCATGTCACAAATCCCAATGACCGTAGAAGGCCATCGCCGTCTCAAGGAAGAACTCCACCACTTAAAAGTCGTGGAACGCCCCAAAGTCATCCTTGCCATTGAGGAAGCGCGAGCACACGGCGATCTGAAAGAGAACGCAGAATATCACGCAGCGAAAGAAAAACAGAGTTTTGTTGAAGGACGTTTGCGGGAAGTCGAAGCGAAACTTGGCGCAGCTCAGGTTATCAATCCACGCGACTTGTCCGGCGACCGCGTCATGTTTGGTGCTACCGTGACGGTCTATGATTCGGCTGATGATAGCGAAAAAACATATCAGATCGTCGGCGACGATGAAGCAGACATCAAGGAAAACAAAATTTCCTATACCAGTCCGATTGCCCGCGCACTGCTCGGAAAAGAAGTCGGCGATGAGGGCGTCATCAAAGCTCCTGGTGGAGATCGAACGATCGAAATCGTCGACCTGCAGTATATCTAAGCACGTACGATTGTAAGATGGCTCTCTCTGAAACAACAAAACGGACGCTTCTTTTTAAAAGAGGCGTCCGTTTCTTTTTGTCAGCTATCTGTCTTCAGCTCCAGACTCGGGCTGCCGAGGCAAAATTATTTCAGTGGAGAATTCGCACCGATTTGTCCTGAAGGTTCGCTATCCGCTGCGGCTTTCTGAGCGGCGGCGAACTTAGCACCGTCTTCAAAAACCAGCTCTGGCAACTCGCTGACATGCTCGGGAAAGAAGAATTCGAGTTCTTCGCGGACATTATCCGAAACATCCATCAAATCCTTGCGATTTCGCGACGGCAAAATCACCCGTTTGATTCCGGAACGGTGGGCAGCAAGGACCTTTTCCTTGATGCCGCCAACCGGAAGAATATTACCGCGGAGGGTAATCTCACCGGTCATGGCGACATCGCTGCGTATTTTTACACCGAGCAACAAACTTAAGAGCGAAACGTACATCGTAATGCCGGCAGACGGACCATCTTTGGGAATCGCACCGGCTGGTACGTGAATGTGAATATCGGTATCGCGCATAAAATACGGATCGATCTTAAACTCATCGGTTCGGCTACGGATATAGCTTAAGGCTGCGCGCACGCTCTCTTTCATCACATCCCCCAGCTGACCGGTCAGCACGAGCTCACCCTTACCAGGCATCTTGGTCGATTCGATGAACAGGATGTCGCCCCCGGCCGGTGTCCAGGCAAGACCGGTTGCCACGCCGGGATGCGATGTACGCTCGGCAACTTCAAACTGGTATTTTTCCTGGCCCAGATACTCATCCAGATTATCAACCGTGATATGAATCTGAACTTCTTCGGTTCCCTTGACCTCACGTCCTTCGGCAACTTTCACCGCAACGCCACGCGCAATATCAGCAATGCGACGCTCTAACGTACGTACACCGGCTTCACGCGTGTGATTCCGAATAATTTTATCGAGAGCTTCGTCATCGATCGTCATATTGGCTTCTGTAATACCGTGATTTTCAAGCTGTTTCGGAATCAGGTATTTACGTGAAATCACGCTCTTTTCATGCGCCGTATAGCCGGGAATTTCAATAACATCCATACGGTCGCGAAGCGGTGCCGAGATCGGATCGAGCATATTGGCCGTTGCGATGAACAGTACGTTCGACAGATCAACGGGGATTTCCATGTAGTGATCGGAAAAAGAGTTGTTCTGTTCAGGATCAAGCACTTCAAGCAATGCTGCTGAGGGATCGCCACGAAAATCCCGACCAATCTTATCGACTTCGTCAAGCATAAACACCGGGTTGTTGGTCTGTGCTTTGCGCAGTGCCTGTACAATACGTCCCGGCAGCGCTCCAACATAGGTGCGGCGGTGTCCCCGAATTTCGGACTCATCATGCACACCGCCCAGGCTGATCCGCACAAACTTACGTCCCAGAGCACGTGCAATACTCTTTCCGAGGCTGGTTTTACCAACACCCGGCGGTCCTACCAGGCACAAAATCGGCCCTTTCATATCGTTTTTGAGCTTGCGAACGGCCAGGTACTCAATGATGCGTTTTTTGACCTTATCCAGATCATAATGATCCTCGTCCAAAAACGCTCGGGCTTCGCGAATATCCAGTTTGTCTTTGGTTTGCTTGCTCCAGGGAATATCCAATAACGTTTCCAGATAGGTACGCGTTACACCATATTCGCTGGAGGCAGGCTGCATCATACGCAGGCGGTTGATCTGTTTTCGGGCGACTTCCTCTACCTCTTTGGGAAGGTTGCCGTCATCAATGGCCTGGGCAAGATCTTCCAGATCGCCGCCCTCTCCGTCGAGTTCGCCGAGCTGCTCTTTGATCGCTTTGAGTTGTTGGCGCAAATAGTATTCGCGCTGATTTTTATCAATTTCCTCTTTGATCTGACTCTGAATTTTGTCGCTTACGCGCAAAACCTCAAGCTGGCGAGCAAGCAGAGTTACGACGGTTTTCAGGCGTTCACGCAGGTCGACGGTTTCGAGAATCGTCTGCTTTTCTTCGCTGGAAATATCCATATTCGCAGCGACAAAGTCACAGAGTTGCCCCGGATCACTGACCCCGTCTACCATCTGACTGGCTTCCTTGGGCATTTCCGGGATGAACTTCACAACCTGCTTGGCCGTGCTTTTCAGATTGAGGAACAGAGCTTCAATCTCTACCTGTTGATCTGCCGACAATTCTTCTTCGCTATCAAGAACTTCGACTTCCCCTAAAAAATAAGGTTCAAGCTGCGTGAGTTTACGCAAACGCACACGACGTTGTCCTTGAATGATCACGCTATAATTATCACTGGCGATTTTTACGACTTTGAGGATGCGAGCGATCGTTCCGATTTCAAACAAGTCTTCGGGCGTCGGGCTATCGGTTTCAGGGTTACGTTGGGTGATCACCGCAATCGGACGATCTTGTTCAACGGCATCTTCAATGAGCTTCACACTCTTCAGACGACCTACAGCCAGAGGTACAACGACCTGTGGAAACAGCACGGTGTTCCGTAGCGGCAACACCGCCAGCTCTTGAATACGTTCCATCAGTTCTTCTGTCATTTCGTCTTTTTCGGGCATTAGAAATCCTATTAACCAGCAAGGTGAGCTGCTCTACACCAGGGGCTTTCCACGGCAGAGCCTTCAAAGTTAAAGAAGTTGTTTGATTTCAGGGAGGCCGAACGTCTTCGGCAATTTTTGGAGAGCTATCTAAGGCAATTCCATTTGCCTGATAGCCGATCTGCGCTAACCATATTCACAACTTTGCGTTCGGCAACCCAAAGACTTGCCCAAATCTGCAATCGTTCTCTTTGTGCACAGTCTACGAATTCAAAAACCATGACATCCATCCTTTTTTTACGCCAGGCACACCATGAAGCAAAAAAACACTGCCAATCAAATCAGTCGTATCACGCAGGCGACTACGCAACGTACCCGGAGCCTGGCAGCATTGGGAAAAGCACAGGCCGGAAAACTCCAAACTGCTGTCGAGAAACGCCTTGTAAATGCTGTACAGTTGGGGACCGACACCCTATTAGAACAGCTCACCAATCCTAAAAATGCTATGTTTTTGCAAGAGCAACTCGCCAGGGTTGCGCAATTAGGCTTTACAGTTGGTTTTCGTCTCGATCCCAATGCCGCAAAACTCTACAATTTTGTGCAATGGATGGAGGACCGTCATGGCCGGGAACGTGTCATGACACTTGTGTTTTCTCAGAACTTACTGGCCGATGGCCGCATGCTGGAGTTGCTTGCCTCTTATGCGGCGATTCTCAGCTCACCGGCAGCTTTTCGGGGTGAATCGCCGGAATGGAAAAATGACGAAATCGAACATTTCAAAGAACAAGCTGGTGACACGCTGCTGAATCTCCTTTGTGAGCTGGCAGCTCTTGAATATGAGCAACCTTTTACTTCGCAAAGCACTGCAGATAAAGTTTTATACTTTGAATCCGCGCCAATTCCCGAAGAGTTTCAAGACCTTGCCGCTATGGCTACGGGAACGCGTCCAGATGCTATCGTCATGCCAGGCCAGTCTTCCGACGATTCAACTTCTTCCCGGACTCAACGCCCTTCTCGTCTACGGAAACTTGCAAAATCCGTAGTCGAAAACACACAAAAAGCCCTGGGAAATCATACCGAGGAGATAGAACACAAGAAAACAGGTCTGGCACGGTTCATCCCTGGTCTTCATGATCCAACTTTTCACTTCTTAGTTTTTAGCTACACGTTCTTTCTCGAAACATTCATGCTTCGCAATTTGATCGAGAATCTTCCAGAAATACTCGAGAACCTGGCTCCCCTTGCACGGCGCGATGAGCCATTCGACCCTACAGACTATTCAGACTATTCAGACTATTCCGACTATTCTGACATCGACACATCGGCTGATGACCACTGAAGGGCAATGCTCAGAACCTGAGCGTTCAAAGACGGACTGTATAAATCATCGCCGAGAAGCATTTCTGGCAATTAGTTGCCCGGCAGCCCATCGTGCTCTACACTCGCCGCGCTTTTGAGTCTGACTTTTTCTATCGATTTTGGTTCCTGGACATATTGATGAATTCGAAATTTTTTGTAGCGATGGCCGGTAATATCGGCGCAGGAAAAAGCACAGCAGCTAAGATTTTAGCGCGCCATTTCGGCTGTGAACTGTTTTATGAGCCGGTGGTCGAGAATCGCTTTTTGCGCGTCTATTACCGCGACATGACACGCTGGAGTTTTACGCTTCAAATGGAATTTTTGCTGCGCCGCATCGAACATCATGCGCAGATCGACCGTATGCGAGTTTCCTGTGTTCAAGATAGGACGTTGATCGAAGATCCAGAAATTTTTGCAAAATATCTACATGGTCTCGGCCACATGACCGATGCCGAGCTCGATTTGTATTTTGATTTCTTCAAACGATTCAACGAAACAGTACGCCAGCCTGATAAAATCATCCTGCTCCATACGCCGGACGTGCGTGTGCTGATGCGCCGTATTGACGAGCGAGGACGCGAAGAAGAAAGTGGAATTACAGCTGAGTTTCTGCGTGGGCTCAATAGCTACTATGAGACATTCGCGCAGGTTGCGCGGCAGAAATATGGGCTCGATGTGCTGGAAATCGATGTCACTGAACGAGATTTCCGCAGTGGTCCGGCGCGCGAAGAATTTTTAGAGCAAGTTCATAACTTTTTGAAAAGCAGTCCCAAAGAATCCGCGGAACTGCCTTTCAAAGTATAAGTTAAACGCTCACATGCCGTACTGAAGCAGTACAAAGCCAAGAATAAACAGTAAGGAAATGACAACCAGCGTCATAACAAAGCGTTTATTCTGGGCGCTCTCCTGCGGAGTAACAGGAGGCATGTCATTGGAATCGGCTGAGGAAGGCTTTCTTCTTTTTCGGACTGCCATGGGGATTACCTGCTCGTTTATCGTGTATTCTCAAAGGAACGCGACCGATAGAAAGGTCAGATACGCTGGCCTGAAAGGCTAACGAATCAAACGCGATTCATGCAAGTATGATCGTCGACTTCTATAATTCTATACGAAGCACATTCCTTCAGGGATCATTCTTTATAGAGATAACTGATTAAGTCGCTTCGTGTCACGATGCCTATCAGGCGGTTTTCTTCCATGATTGGCAATCGGCCAATATCACGACTGGTGAGAAGATCGAGCGCATCTTCCAGTGTCGTTTCTGCCTGCCCTGTGACGACTTCATGCGACATATATGCGCTGATCGGTAAATCCAGACTGCCATTCTGGCGAGCGCGTTCAACGTCGCGGCGAGAGAGGATGCCGCGCATGTGACCGTCTCGCATGACGGGAACGCCGCTTACGTTCCAGAACGCGAGCAGCTGACCTGCCTGCTCCAGGGTTGTGTCATGTTCCACGGTTTGAACCGGCGAACTCATAATATCGCGTATGCGTGGTGGCCGAAATTTTGTTTCATGAAGCAGTGTCATCAGTCGCTCGTGCACGACTTCTAGCGATTCTCCTTTGAATGAAGCTGCCGCCGCTCCAGCATGGCCGCCTCCACCCAATTGTTTCATCAATTCACCGACATCGACGTGTCCTACCTGGCTACGTGCGATAATCTGTGTGCGCTTGCTACGCGTAAACTCCATGACGCCAAACATTGCATCGTGACCGTTCATTTTCATGATTCGCTCTACGATCTCGGCAGCGCCTTTTACAAATCCGGAAGTTTTTGCCGTGGCGTGTGCCATGTCGACGCCGTCCACGCAGATTTGCTCGGTGGTTGGCATCATGCTCACAAGAAGCTGGCGCTGGGCGATGGTATATTGTTGTTCCAGGTAACGCGCGACGACTTTGAGGTTAGCGCCGCAGCGCAGCAGATGTGCTGCAGCGTCCACATCGCGGGCGGTCGTGGATGCATAAGAAAGGTTACCGGTATCGGCGTAAATTCCGAGCAGCATCAGGGTTGCTGTCGCGCGATCGATAGGCAAATTTTGCTCTCGGATCCGCTCACATAAAATCGTAACGCAGGCTCCCACGGGTTCGATAATTTCTAGATCAGCAATGAGATCATTAGGAGAAACTGGATGATGATCATAAACCGTGATGCGAGGATTGTTTGCAAAAATCTCGGCGTACTCCAGCAGCCGCGTCTTGTCGCGCACGTCTACGACGATGACTTCTTCTACCTGACTGGCATCGATTTCGTTGTACGGAACAAGATGAAATAAATCTTTGTGAACTGCAAGATAACGCTGTACTGCAAGGCTCACGGTACCGCCATGTACGCCAACAGCACCGGTTTTGCCGTGTAAAACGCAGGCGGCAATGACACTTGCCAGCGCATCAAGATCGGCGTTGTGATGTGTGACAACGATTTGTTTCAATCCATTACTCTCGTTTGATCTATATTTATAAAATCAGACAGTCTGTGCTGGCCCTGATGGTAAATCAGAGGCATTCACAAACAAACTGTAATCTCAAAGGAGTGACTCCCCGTGATGAAAGCAATTTGCATCCACAACGACGATTTACGCACATTATCCTGGGAGGAAACAACCCGGCCTGAACCTGGGGCCAATGAAGTTTTGCTCAAGGTTCATGCTACGGCTGTGAATCGCGCAGATTTATTACAACGCATAGGCCGCTATCCTGCTCCGGCCGGAGCAAGTGAAATCCTCGGCTTAGAAGCAGCCGGTGAAATTGCCGCGCTGGGCTCTGACGTGCAAGGCTGGAACATTGGCGACCGCGTTTGCTGTCTTCTTCCCGGCGGTGGCTACGCTGAATACGTCACGGCGCCGGCAAGCCTTTTGTTGCCGATTCCACCAAATATGTCGATGAGCGAAGCTGCTGCCATTCCAGAAGTATTTTATACGGCTTTTCTCAATATCTTTCTGGAAGCAGAGCAACAGCCTGGGGACTGGGTGCTGATTCATGCGGCTGCATCCGGCGTTGGCACGGCTGCAATTCAGCTTTGTCGTGTTTTTCAGTCTCCTGTGATTGCCACGGCCAGCGCTTCTAAATTGCCTTATTTGAAGACGACGGGCGTTGTCGAAGCGATTGATCGTGAGCGCGCAGATTTTAGCCAGCGCGTTGCCAGTCTGACGGGAAATCGAGGCGTCGATATCATTCTCGATCCGGTGGGGGCTGATTATCTGGAAAGAAACATACAGAGCCTGGCTCCGGGTGGCCGTCTTGTGTTGATTGGATTGCTCAGCGGTGCCCGGGGAGCCATCCCTCTGGGACCTGTGTTGTCGAAGCGACTGCGCATTATTGGGAGTGTTCTTCGGAGCCGAAGTCTGCAAGAAAAAGAAGCTATCACTGCGGAGTTTCGCCGACGTGTCTGGCCACTTTTTCAAACAGGCGAGTTGAAACCTGTGATTGAGCAGGTCCTTCCGATTCAACGTGCCAATGAAGCGCATACCTTGTTGCGAAGCAATACGACGATCGGAAAGCTCGTGCTCACTATCGACCCTGATTTTTGAAGATTTTCGTTTGCAACCCTTCGTGGAGTTTAATGCGCGGTCAGGATACCCAGATGAATTTGTACATGGAGTAAAAGATCCCAACACAAAGCAATAATACAACGACGAGTGCGATCAACAACAGGACCGTCCTGCTCTGCTCGGCACGATCTTCCGCCGATGTAAGCAATGTTTTGGCCGGCGTCAGATTTACTTTCTCCAGCTCATCTCCATAGACAGTGGCAACGGCCGATTGATCGCGTAAAAAACCTTGTTCAGGGCGTTGCAGACGTAGAGAAGCGCTGGCGTTTCCAACCTGTTCGGAGTTTACGGATTCAGCACTCACATTTTCTGCACCCGACGTGGAGTCCCAGGGATCGACGTACATGCCACTGATTCGATTCTGGGGGACAATGACCTTGCGGCTTCCTGTGTCGGTCGAATCAGCACTTCGCGAGCCAGCGCGGCCTGTTGAGCTACTGGCTTCTGTGCTATCGACGGCTTCTTCAAAAGCACGCAGAGCGACTCTGGCGTTTGGATAACGCTCTGCAGGATTTTTGGCCATGCACTTTTTGATGAAGAGTTCCAGGGCAAGTGGAACTTCAAGGCCGCTTTTAGGGGCAAGCGCGGGGATGGGTGCATCGAGATGCATCCGCACCATTTCCTGCGGGACATTGGAAGGATAAGGCAATTGGCCACAAATCATTTCGTAAAGCATGCAGCCAAGTGCATAAATATCGGACGCCGCGCCCAGCGCAGCCATATCGCCGCGACACTGCTCGGGGCTCATATAGGCAGGAGTCCCAAAAAGCAGACCTGTGGAATTCGACGTGTCGTTTTCCTGTCCCAGCAATTTAGCAATTCCAAAATCGAGAACCTTCACAATCGGTTCATCACCGCCGGCTCGATAGGCGATCATGATGTTCTCAGGCTTGAGATCACGGTGGACAATGTCCAGAGCATGCGCTTCTCGAAGAGCCAGCAAAATCTGTCGCGTAATTTCAAGAATCGGCTCCAGTTTCACGCCCCGCCGCACTGCACGACGCAGGGAAATTCCGCCGACATACTCCATCGCGATATAGAGAAAATCTCCTTGTTCGCTAAAGCCGAAATCATAAAGCGTAACACAGTTGGGGTGCGACAGACTTCCCAAGACACGCGCTTCCTGTACGAACCGTTGCTGTGCCAGCAACCGCTCCTGTTCACTGACAGCAGATTTCCCACCGGCCGTCGCAAGGTAGTCCGGCCGAAAGATTTTTAAGGCGACCGAGCGATCCACCTGGCCCTGGATTGCACGGTAGACGTAGCCCATGGAGCCATGCCCGATAACGCCCACCACGATGAACCGTCCGGCAATCTGTTGGCCGAGCAATCGATCATGGGCATGCGCTCGAAACTCCTCTTCTTCGATGCAAAAATATCCATCTCCGGTCGAGCACGGCGCTAAAAATTCATTTCCTGGTGTCTGACAATGCGGGCAAATAGCCATGAGTTTTTAAACCAATTGTACGGAGTCAGTCAGAGCATTACTTGTGCAGTATGTCATAATCAGACGGTCACGCAACTACACTGCGATGCAGATTATTATCTCATGATGACCGCTTGCGCTAAGTTTTTCGAGATTCGTCCAATCGTTTCTTTGAGCGAAATGCTTGCAAAGGGAGAAGTCTCACCCTCCACTACGGCGCGAAGAGCCAGGGCTACGGACAACATCGCTAACCATCGAATTTTGTCTCGCAAGCAACGCTTCCGCTGATTCGTTTGCTTGCGAATCGTGGCCGGCCGTAGCCTCTCTGCGTCTTAATGCATTCTTAAAAAGAAATTCTGGCGCGGCCGAAAATGCTAGAAATGTAGAAATTTCCAGGACCGGCCGGCCAGGACAGAACTTTTCTTGAAAAGACATGAAAATTATAGAA
>JBEBUW010000011.1:0-68291 GCA_040393065.1 Lujinxingia vulgaris
AGTACAAAAGCTCCGGTTAGCCCGCACGACATTTGCCTGGCTTGTGAAAGTTCCGGCCGGCCCGCATGCCATTTGCCCGGCAGTAAGAACTCCCAAGACCAGTTGGCCAGGCCGGCTACATCGTAGAGGAGCCGGCCCGTCTTCGAATCCAGGCCTGCAGGGGGCTTCGTTTGCAAACGATGTGTTGAAGGATGAGGAGAATTCTGATGAGCCTACGTATGTATTGGGCTATCGATATGTGGTGTTTTGCTGGGTTTGGGTTTTGTAGAGAACAAGGCTAAAAACGCACGCGAAGAAAGGCAAAGGTGGGGAGGAAGGACCATGGAGGTCACGACAAGGAAAGAATGTGAGCGTGGTACGAGGTCTCAGTGTTGCGACATGCACTTGAGGTTGGATTCGGTGTCGTAGTGGCAGACGCCGAGGGCGCCACCGGGGAGGCGGCACTGGGTTGCGACGGTTTCGCAGTGCTCGGAAAGCGGCGCGGGCTGGGATTGCGAGCCGCCGGTGCATGCACTGGTGGTGGCGGCTGTGGCGAAAAGTAGGATGTAGAAGATGCGTGGCATGGCAGGTAGCTCGTCAGGGAGTCTGGCGGCAGACTTCGGCCAGCGGTGTGCGGCCGGTTTCGGGGGTGACTTCGGGGTAGCCGATCCAGACAAATCCGATGATTTCTTCCTGCTCGGGGTTGATGCCCAGCAGGCGGTAGGTTTCGTCGTGGTAGGTGATTGCGCCGGAACTCCATTTGGAGCCGATGCCTTCGCTGGCCAGGCTCAGGCAGAGGTTCTGGATGGCGCAGGCGCAGGCGCCGTAGTCTTCGCGGCGCCGAAAAGGATCGCTGGAGATGACCTGGCTGACGGCGATGATTTCGGGGGGATTGCTGAATTTGGTGCGGATCCGTTGTTGTTTGTCTTCTGGCAGAATTCTGCCGTTGCTTTTGACGATGACGGCCAGTTCGGTGATGGCCTGGCGAGTTTCGGGGCCCATGAGGTTGAAGCGCCAGGGGTTGGTGAGTTTGTGGTTCGGGGCGCGGATGGCGGCTTCGAGCGCGCGGTCGATGGCGCCTTCGGGAAGGGGCGTGGGGAGGTAATCGTGGATGGTGCGGCGGTTGATGATGGTTTCGTAACAGGTCATGGAAGTACTCATAAAGTCTGGAATGGGAGGCCGGGTGATAATCATTGCATGGCGCTGGATGCGCCTGTATATTTTGGCGTTCCGGAAATTTTATGTTCCCGGAGCTACGGATGCTCAAACGCTGTATCCTATAAATATCATCCCGTGCCCAGACTAACGTGGTTCATCCTGCAGAGAAGTCGTCGTGATTATTGGTGTGCCGAAAGAAGTTAAGAATCATGAGTATCGTGTGGGGCTGGTTCCGTCGGGCGTGCGCGAGTATGTGCGCGGCGGCCATAGCGTGTTTGTGGAACGCGGGGCGGGCGAAGGCAGCGCGATCAGTGATGAGGCCTATGAGGCGGCCGGAGCGACGATTTTGGAAACGGCGGCCGAGGTCTGGCGTCGTGCGGAAATGATCGTCAAGGTCAAAGAGCCGCTGCCTTCGGAATTTGAGCTGATGCAGCAGGGGCAGATCATTTATACGTTTTTTCATCTGGCGGCGGTGCCGGATCTGGCGACGGTGATGCTGGATAAGCAGATTACGGCGCTTGCGTACGAGACGATTCAGCTGGGCGACGGGCGTTTGCCGCTGCTGGAGCCGATGAGCGAAGTTGCCGGGCGTATGGCGATTCAGGTCGGGGCGCGTTCGCTGGAGCGTGAATCGGGCGGCAAGGGAATTTTGCTTGGCGGTGTGCCGGGTGTGCGTCGTGCGCGCGTGGTGATTCTTGGCGGCGGCGTGGTCGGAATGAATGCTGCAAAAATGGCGATCGGGCTGGGTGCGTATGTGACGATTATCGATATCAGTCTGAATCGCCTGCGCTTTCTGGATGATATTTTTGGAAGCCGCATTCAGACGCTGTATTCGAATAGCCATACGATTTCGCAGGAAGTACGTGCGGCCGACCTGGTGATTGGTGCGGTGTTGATTCCGGGGGCGCGAGCGCCGCGGCTGGTTTCGCGTGAATTGATCGGGCAGATGGAAAACGGTAGTGTCGTGGTCGACGTGGCCGTGGATCAGGGCGGTTGTATTGAGACGTGCCGGCCCACGACGCATGAAAACCCGACGTTTGTGGTCGATGGCGTGGTTCATTATTGTGTATCGAACATGCCCGGTGGTGTGGCGCGTACTTCGACTTTTGCGCTGCATAATGCCACGTTGCCGTACGGAATTGCGGTGGCAAACAAGGGGCTGGAGCGGGCGTTGCAGGAAGATGTTACGCTGCGTCCCGGTGTGAATACCTACCGCGGCGAAGTGGTGCATGCGGCAGTCGCGGAAGCGCTGAGTTTGGGGTATACTCCGCTGTCGAAAATGCACCGTGACTGGAAAATTTCACAAATTGAATGAAATATTTAACGAGACGTCTCATGTTATAAGCTGCGGGAACTGAGCAGCATACCTGACAAACGATAATTCTGTTGTGAATCGTTTACTTCATATTCAACACGGGATCGCGCAGGATAGGACGGTCTCTAGACGCCGATGATAACCATGTTTAAAAAGAAAAAGACGACAGCACGCGATCGCCAGGCTTTCCAAGAGGAAGCTATTCCGCACCTGGACGCTCTTTATGGCACCGCTTTGCGGCTGACCAAAAGCGAGGAAGATGCGGAGGACTTGATTCAGGAAACGATGCTCAAAGCCTATCGTTATTTTGATAAGTACGAGAAGGGGACAAATTGTAAGGCATGGTTGTTCAAGATCATGACCAATACGTTCATCAATCGTTATCGCAAGCTGCAAAAGCGTAAGGAGTTTCTGGTGGACGATGATTTTCGTCCGCTTCAGGAGCGCGCTGTTGCACCGGAGCGCACGCCTTTTGATGACAGCTATGAAACGCAGGAACAGCTTTTTTATAAAATGTTCGGCGACGAGGTAAAAGCGGCGCTGGAGGAAATTCCTGTGGACTTTCGGATGGTTGTTCTGTTGGCAGACCTGCAGGATTTCGCATATAAAGAGATTGCGGAAATCATGGACTGCCCGATTGGAACCGTGATGAGTCGCCTGTATCGTGGCCGTCGTATGCTTCAGGCACGCCTGGGAGAATACGCCAGTGCTCAAGGATACCTCTCGAAGGAGACAACGCTTGAGCTGGAAGGTTCTTCCGCCGCCGAGGAAGTTTCCAATACGACGAGTCTGGCAGATTATCGGGAAAAGAAGCAGGCGACTGCATAAAACCGCATCGACGTGAGAATGGATGCGGAAAGTGTGCCGGCTTGAGCAGTATGTAGTGCGTGTAGTCTGTTTGGTTTGAACGAATCTATTTGTGCCCAAGGAATTGGATATGACCTGCGATGATTTTGCTCCATTTATCGGTACGTACATCGATGCGGAATTCGATGAGCGTGAACGTGCCGATATGGAGGCGCACTTGGCGTTATGCGAGAGCTGCCGTTGCCAGGTCGAGAAGCAATTCGCGTTCAAAGAAGAATTTCGGGCGTGTTTGAGTGCTTCTCGTGCTCCAGAGACTCTGCGTCTTCGAATTGTGCAGGAGTTGGAGTGCCTTGAGCTTCCAGACTGCGAAAAGCGTGCGTATGGTGCTCATCTGTTGAAGTATGGTTGGATTGCGGCACCGGTCGCTGCGGCCGTGGCCGTGGCAGTGGTTCTTCCGAGTTTTACGGTTGCGACGGCCAGCAGTAGTCAATCCCCGATGATTGAGCAGACGGTGGACTGGCATCTGGGTAATTATCCGCTGGAAGTGACGTCGTCCAATCCGACGGAAATTGCGAACTGGTTTCGTGGTAAGGTCGATTTTTCGGTGCGGTTGCCGCATTTTCCGGAAGGTCGCGTCAATTTGCTGGGCGGTCGTATTGCGCACATTCAGGACCGGCGCGCGGCCTATGTGCTGTACGAAGTGGACGGCACGAAACTCAGTGTGTTGTTGTTTCATGGCGATGGTTTGAAAGTTCCAAGTGAGAGCATTCACTCGCTGGGAGATCGTGATGTGGTGCTTTTGAATAATAAAGGCTATGGCATTGCGCTCTTGCAGGATCACGGCGTAACCTACACCATGACCAGTGAAATGGCCGGTGATAAGCTTGCCAGCCTGGTTGCCGAATCCCTTGAGTAGTTGCTCAAAGTGGCAAGAATAGGTTTGTATCGATACTGATTTGATGGCTTAAAAATTTGAAGATCGACGAAGGGCCGGCACGCTTTTGTTCGTGGCGGCTTTTCCTTTTCAGCACAGGATAAAAACAGCAATGGGTGATGCGGCATCCTCGGTACTTGCGGCAGTAATTGCGGAGCGAAGTTTTGGAAAGGACGTTTCTGAGAACTGGCAGGAGTTTGCTTCGGAAGTAGTCGGCAACACCGAGTCGGTTGTGCCGGCAATGCGGCGGCTGTTGGCGCTTCGGCCCTATGTGCTGGTTGTGTATGGGGGCGACCGGCTGGTGAGCCGGATTTTGACGGCGTATCATACGCAGCTTCGCCACAATGGTTATCCACTTCGTTTGTTGCCGCTGGCAGCAGGCGATTTGCAGTTTGTGGCGCGCACAGCTGGTGTGCAGCAGACGCCGGCGCGCGTAGCAAAGGCGTTGCGTGAACAAAAAGACTTACAGAATTGGCCAGGTCGCGTGGTGTCGTGTTTGAAGGTTTCTTCGTCGATGGAACCTGCGGCGCAGTACGGGTTTTCGTTCGGGGCGGGCTGGCCTTATACGGCGTTTCATGTGTATGAGCGCAAGCGTGAGCAGACGCCGGGCGGCGCCGGTGTGAGCATTGCGGCGGCGGCAGCGAGTCTGGCCAAAGACTGGGCGCGCTCCGGCGTGGGTTTGCGTGGCGCAGAGGCTGCAAGGGCGAAAAATCGTGTGAGTGTGGATTATAAATCGCGCGGTGAGTCGGTCAGTTATGTCATGGCGAGTACGCTGGAGGAGAGCTGGTTTGGAGGGACGGCCACGCGTGGCAATCAGGCATCGTTGGTGATGGGTGATTCTCCGGTCGAGTTGCTGAAGCGTGCAGCGGTTTCGCGTACGCTGCCTGGCTCGTTGTCTTCCCGGCAAAAGCGTGCAAAGGCGCAGGCCTGTGAGGGGTTTGACCGTGCGCATCTGGACGGTTTTGAGGGATATGTGCTCGATGGAATTTTGTTTAAACCGGAGCATCCTTATGTGGTACAGGTGTCGCAAGGGCCGCAGGTGCATTTGATCGGTTCTGCGGCGGGCAGACTATCGAGAATCACCGGATTGTTGTCGCGGCCAGTTTGATTTTGAGCATTTTGCGCAGTAATCTGTCGGGTCGCGTTGTGGTAGTGCAGTAAAAAGAAGAATCTGGCCCTGGAGAATCTCCGACTTTCTTTGAGGATAAAAGCGCATGCGTGATTTTTTGAATCATCAGCAGGTAAATTTTGAGCCACCCAGTGATTTTGTGGGTGAATCGTCGTCCTCCGGGGGGCGTCGCTGGTTGAAGTGGGCCGGGATCGGATGTGCTGCGATGATGCTGATTCTTGCGGTGCTTCTGGCGGTGGGGGGATTTCGGATGGTTTCCTGCTGTTCGGGATTGATTGAGACCGGGCGGCTGACATTTGAAGTGGAAAGTTTTTCTCAGGATTTTGCCCGTTCCATTCAGACTGGCGCCTATGACGCCGCGTACGAGATGACAAGCGCCGAGGTATATCGGTCGCAGACTTCGCCGACAGAGTTTGCGGCGATTTTTAGGCCGCATCAGGAGCTGTTGGCGCGTTCGGTGCCCGTGGTTTCTAACCTCAAAGTTCTCGGGGAGAATGAAATTCCGGCACATCGTTGGGAGGTGACGATGCGTTTGTTGCCGCCGGATGGCACGCAAGTTCTGACGATGATGCTGACGGTTCATGGCGAATCGGTCGGAAAAGACGAGCCGGGCGTGTTTGAAATTGTGGATCTACAGCTCGAAAAGCGTACACGCGACCTGGCGCTTGAGCCGCCGGTTCAGGGCGTGCGCGCCATTCAGAATCTGCTGCGTGTGGGAGATTATGAAGGAGCTTATGGACAACTTGCGCTGGGCGAGTTGCGCAATGCTACGGAGGAGGCAAACGGGCAGGGCGAAGCAAATTTCCGGGCGTTTGTCCGAGAGAATCAAGATGTATTGACGGCCGCCGAGGCGGAAGTCGTGCGGGTAGAGTATTTGAGTAGCAACGAAGCGCGGGTGACGACGCGTGCGCGGCTTTCGGCAGAAAAAACAGCGCTGGTGCATTACACGATGGTTCGTTTGAGTACGCATGACGGCTGGCAGGTCAGCGCAATTTCGCCGGAACCTGTGGTGGAAGAGCCTTCGCAAGAGAATGTTTTAGAGGGGGCTGAGCCGCCTGTGGAAAGGAATGAGTCGGGCGAGGCTGCAGAGTAGTCGGGTAAAAGTATGCGAATCGCCCTCAATTCTGCTCGGCAGGCTTGTTGGTCGAAAGGTTTCGCATAGCTTTGATGAAGAAGTAGAAGGATTGGCAATGCCGCATGGATTTTCAGGAACGCCTATGAATAAACAATCGAAGAGTGCGGACGCTTCAGGGCCCACGCTTCTGCATGATGACGTAGAAATACCGTTGCAGGATTTAGATATTGAAGCTGAAGTCGTTGTAAAAGAGGAGAAACAGGATTTTTTTGAGGTTCATCGTGTGCAGCTTTCTCGTGCGATGGATCACGCGGCGCTGGCGCCTCATGTCAAACTGATTCTGGGCGAGCCTAAGAACGAATTGATCGTGAATTTTCCGGTCCGGATGGACAATGGCGAGTTTCAGCTTTTTACGGGCTATCGGATTCAACACAACGACATCATGGGGCCGTTCAAGGGTGGGATGCGTTATCATCATGAGGTGACGCTGGATGAGATCAAGACGCTGGCGTCCTTGATGACTTATAAATGTGCGCTTTTGGAAATTCCGTTTGGTGGGGCAAAGGGCGGGATTCGGCTGCGTCCGGCGGAGCACTCGCAGGGAGAGTTGGAGCGGATTACGCGGCGTTTTACGCACGATCTGGGCAATAATATCGGGCCAGAGTATGACGTTCCGGCGCCGGATATCGGAACGAACAGCCAGACGATGGTCTGGATGATGGATACGTATATGACGATGCATAATCTGAGCGATAAAAATGCGCAGCGTCATATCGTTACGGGGAAAAGTCTGACTTCGGGCGGAAGTCGCGGGCGCGATAAGGCAACGGGGCAGGGCGTTGTGTATTGCATTCAAGAGTGGGCGGATGAGTGCGGATTTCGTCTCGATGGCTGCCGGTTCATCGTGCAGGGCTACGGCAATGTAGGTAGCCATGCGGCACAGATTTTGTCTCGGTTGGGAGCGGTGCTGGTCGCGGTGCAGGATCACACCGGTTCGCTGTACAATCCGGAAGGAATTTATACGCGTAAGCTCAATGATCATGTTGCGCAGCATGGCGGCGTGGCTGGTTATCCGGGCGCGCAGGCCATATCGGAAGAGGAATTCTGGACGACGGAATGTGATATTTGCATTCCTGCGGCGCTGGAGTTGCAGGTTACGGCTGAGATTGCGCGCAAATTAAAGTGCAAGTTGGTCGTTGAGGCCGCCAACGGTCCGACGACGCTGGATGGCGAAGCGGTGCTGGTGGAGCGTGGCATTGATGTGTTGCCGGATATCCTGGCCAATGCCGGCGGCGTGGTCGTCTCGTATTTTGAGTGGATTCAGAACAAGCGTTCTGAGGCCTGGCCGTTGCAAAAGGTTGATGATCGACTGCATCTGATGATGAAGAGCGCGTATCACGAGGTGCGTGCGTTTGCGCGTGAGTTTGGCGTGGACAATCGCACGGCAGCGCTGGGCGTGGCGTTGCAACGGATCAATACGGCGTATGTGGAGCGGGGCGTGTTTCCGTAATTGCTACCAGCTTAGCTGGACGCCGATTTGATTTACGCCCCAAAAGGGCGTAAGTCGGGCGGCCGGTTGCTGTTGGGCATTTTGCCGGGTAGAGGGCGCGTTGGCGGCGGGCGGGGCGTTGCCATTGATGTAGAGAATCGCGCCGGTGATGATGGCGGCTGTGCCGACGCTGGCTGTGGCGATGCCCCAGGTGCGCAGTGAGTTTCCGCGGTTGATGAGCGTGCGTTTCTCGGCCGGCGTGTGGCCGGTTTCGCCGAGGCTGTAGCTATTTGCGGTCGCGAGATCCTGAGTGCCGACGAGCAGCAGGGTTACGCCGGTGAGAAGCACGGGAGAGCCGGAAATCATGGTCCAGG
The DNA here is from genome assembly GCA_040393065.1 of Lujinxingia vulgaris. Taxonomy (GTDB): domain Bacteria; phylum Myxococcota_A; class Bradymonadia; order Bradymonadales; family Bradymonadaceae; genus JACCWM01. The sequence continues at coordinate 8,261 of JBEBUW010000011.1, forward strand.
TGCCTGCTTTTCGCCACTGACGCGCTGTAATATCGAAGACGGCATCTTCGGGCACGAGTTCCGCCGTGACGTGCGCGGTTTTTCCGTTGCGGTTCAGGTTGACGGTGTGGTGCTGGCGGTAGAATCCATCGTGCACGACGACGATTTTGTGGCGGCCGGTCCTGGCGGCGAATTGCACAGGTGTCGGGCCAAGTTCGAGCCAGTCTTGATCGGGTAAAATCAGGTAAACAGTGGCCTGGGATGGCTCGGAGGTAACGCGAATCGTTCCGGCCTGCGTGGCGAGTTGTTCCTCGAGCTGGCGAAGACGATTTTGGATGAGTTGGGTTCCGGTAGAGTCGGAGGATGAGCTCAGATCGAGGTATTCGCGGTAGTAGCTGGCGGCCAGGGTGTAGAGTCCGAGTTCGTGCAAAACGCGGCCGATAGCGCCGTATAAGGTGGCGTTGGGTTCAAGCTCCAGGGCGCGGCTGTAGAGTGCATAGGCGCGGGAAAACTCCTGGGCTTCGAAGCACTTTACGCCTTTCAGGCTGAGGTAGGTGGCGTCGTTTTTGCGGCTTACAGGAATGATAGACGGGCAGGCTTGGGCTGCGTCGGCGGCTTGCTCGGCCGGTAGGGTATCGGAAGCACGGGCATGGAGTGGATTACCCAGCAGCAGAAGCGATGCAATCACGAAACTGCCCAGAAGCTTTGGGGAGAATCGATCTGACCCTCTGGAATTGTGGAAAATGGTAGGCATTATCAATGAGCGTGAATTACATTAACTGTCAAAAAAATGGCGCAAATGCGTGTGTTTTCTATGGAATCCACAGAAATGTCGCGGCACTGTAGTGCAGAATGCAAAAAATATCTAAGGGCTTCTGAAGGAGACTGGAAATTCAAACTCAGGTGCTTTAAGGATGGTGGCGTGTCGGGCGTGATTGCTCGCGTTTGCCGCCTGTTTTATAGTGCTTTGCCGGAAAGAACCGGCTTCAACATAAATATGCGCATGCTTGAGTTTATCGTGCACTACCCATTGGGAGCGTCGTGAGTCCTTCCCGGTCAACGAATGCCTATGCAGATGGGCGTGAAAAGATCTGTTGGAAGTGTGGGAGAAGCTTTCAGACCGACATGGAGATTTGTCCGGATGATGGTTCGCGGCTGTTGGAGCTGTCGAGCGAAGATCGGCAAGATCCTCTGATCGGTACGCTTTTTGATGGGCGATTTCGTATCTTTCATAAGCTTGGCGAAGGCGGCATGGGCGCGGTGTACAGTGCGCGCCGGCTGGATTTTGATAGCGAAGTAGCGCTGAAGCTGCTGAAGGTAGATTTTGCGCGCGACGAAGGAATTCGGAAGCGATTTTTGTATGAAGCGCGCACGATTTCGAATTTGCAGCATCCGCATTCGGTGCGTCTGTATGATTTTGGTCAGACGGCGGACGGTCATTTTTACATGGTCATGGAGCTTTTGCGCGGCGAAAGCCTGGCCGACCGTCTGGCGTATCGATTTGTAAGTTATCGGGAGATTTTTGCGACGATTCCGCCGATCTGCGGTGTACTGGATGAGGCGCACAGTCACGAGGTGATTCATCGTGATTTGAAGCCGGAAAACATCTTTTTGCAGCAGGTGGATGGCAATCATGAGTTTCCCAAGCTGCTTGATTTTGGCATCGCGAAGCATCATGGCATTGCCACGATGACGCAGTCGGGCACATTGTGGGGCACGCCGGCTTATATGAGTCCGGAGCAGGCGCGTGGTGATGAGATCGGACCGCGTGCTGATATGTATGGCATCGGCGTGATTTTGTATGAGCTGATCAGCGGGAATCTGCCGTTTCATGCGACAACGCAGATGGGCTTTGCGGTCAAGCAGATCAACGAGCCGGCGCGCTCGCTGCTGACGATTCCTGGATTGCGCAGTGTTCCGCCCGAGCTCGATGCTTTTGTTTTACAGTTGCTGGCCAAAGATCCGGAAGATCGGCCTGCCAGCATGGAGGAAGTGGCGAGTAGGTTGCTGGCGATTCGTGAGCAGTGTTTTGATGAGGCGTTGCTCGACTGTGTGCCGGCCGAGGAAGTCGATCCGGTAGGGTTGAAGGACTGGCTGCATAGCGCTGATAAATCGCAGACGTTTCCTGTTGCCGGCGCTGTGACGCCTGTGCAGGAGCGGCGCGCGAGTACGTCTGTGCCAACGCTTTCTTTTGCGCCGGTGCTCGATGAGGTCGAGGGCAGGCAGGCATTTGCGCAGACGATTCAAAGCCATCAGGTTGTGGTGCCGGAGCGTGCTCGGGGTGAGACGCCGGTCGAAGTGCCGGAAGAACCCAGCGCGGTGCGGCGTCGACCACGTTTCTGGCTCGGGCTGGGAGCGGTGTCCGGGATTGCTGCGATGGTGGCTGTCGGGAGCTTTTTATCGGCCGGTTTTCACGGGCCGAAAAGCGAGGACAAAGATTTTTCTGGGCAGCAGCTTGAGCACGTTGGTGGCATGGGATTGGGAGCGGATTCCGCGGCGATCGCGAATACGGCGATTTCGCATGCGATTCAGATTATTGCGGGTTCGCGTAGTGTCGTGCGCGACATTCAGGCCGAACAACAAGACGAAGATGCGGCAAAGTTGGTAGGGGAAGAACCGCAATTCATTATCGTGGATGAGCCTCCGCCTTCGGAGCCCGCGCAACCGGCTGCAGAAAAGACGCAAAAAAAGAGCGCATCGCCCAAAACTCAAAAGAAGGGAAATGCGCTCAAGGAAGCTCTGGAAAATACGTTTTAGAACTGGGGGCTGAAGTTATAGGGGAAGTTCAGGCGTACGGCGCCGCCTTCGGGTTTGGGGAAGACGATCGTGCGCGCGTGAATTTCCATGCAGTTGTTGATGGCCGAATCATGCAGGGTTTCGCCGCTGGCTTTGGCGCGCGTGACCTTGCCGGAGGTGTCCACAACCAGGGTGAGGTTTACGCGGCCTCGCAAACTTGGGTCGCGGCGGAGCGAGCGCTCGTAGCAGTTTTTCATCGCGCCCTGGTGGCGGGCCATTACGTTCTGGGCTTCGCGTGCATTGGCGAATTGGCCGGTTTCTGGTTCCTGCTGGATGCGTGCCGGGCGGGATTTTTGGGGAGCGGCCAAGGCGGCGGCCTCGATTTCTGAGGTGATTCCCTGGGCCTGTTCGGTGATCGGCATGATCAGGCCGTGGGCTTTGCCTTCGGCATCGTTTCGTGCTTCTTTGAGGGGATCTTCGGGCTCGGCGACTTCTTGTGCTGCGGGCTCGGGTGCGGTCGCCGGTTCTTCGGCCGGCGTGGCTTCTTCTTGTTTGCTACATGCGAGCGACAAGACGGTGATAAGGAAAAGAAAAACTGCGAGGCTCGCAAGAGGACTTCGCCGGCGAGTAGGAAAACGTAGAGAGAAAAACATAGGCTCTATCGGTAAGACGTAGTTTTAGAATTTAGGGATGTGCACGGGCATTGGGTTGATTGTCATCAATTTCATGTCCATGAAAAAGACGATACAACTGATTGAAGTGACCTTCAAGCCTACTCATTAAGGCGGAATTCATGCAGAAACGTAGTAATTATCGAAATGCTCAGCGAAGCCGTAATCAGGTGCAGCCGCGTGAAACTGTGCGCATTGATCGAATGGCGCAGGGCGGTGACGGCATCGCCAATCTGGCGGATGGACGCATTGTTTTTGTGCCGCGGACTTTGCCGGGCGATGAAGTGGAAATCCGTCTGATCCAGCAGAAAAAATCCTTTGCGCGAGGACAGGTTGCGCGGATTTTGACGCCTTCGGAACATCGTGTGGAGGCGGAATGTCCTTATTTCAGAAGGGGATGTGGCGGTTGTCAGTTCTGGCACACGGATTATGAAACGGAAGTTTCTTTGAAGACCAAAGCCGCGTGTGAAGCCGTGGAAAAGATTGCGTCGGTGCAATTGCCGGCTGCGAATGTTTCGCCTTCGCCGTTATCGCGCGGCTATCGAAATCGGGTGACGTTTCATCTGCGCAGCGGCAGTGAGCGCAGCGAGAATGCAAAGTCGCGAAGTGCGGCAAAGCTCGGGTTTTTTGTGGAAGGGAGCCATGATGTCGTGGCTGTTGAGCATTGTTTGATCGCCTCGCCGGTGATTAACGAGGCGCGCAATCAGCTTGATCCGGTGCTCCGCTGGTTGGATGATGCCGAAATCGTGATTGAAACGGCCGGGGCTGATGAAGCCGCGGTGATCATCAGGGTTTTGAAGCCGATGCTGGATGTGCAAAAGGCACGCGCTGCGATGACGGCGCTGGTTCAAAATAGTCCCATACTGGCTGGGATTCAGATCGTGGATGGAAAATCACGCTGGTCGACTGGTTCTGTGCAGGTGGAGGCGGCGCGGATTCTGGCCAGGCCGCCGGAGAATGCGCCGCTGCTGCCGGCCGGGCATTTTCGGCAGGTCAACGACGATGTGAATCAATTGTTGGTTGGGCGTGTGCGCGAAATCATCGCGGAGATGGAGCAACCGCATGTGCTGGAGCTTTTCAGCGGTGCCGGAAATATCGCGTTTGCGTTGGCCGGTGTCGCCAAATCCCTGGTGGGTATTGAGGGAGATCCGTATACGACGCGTGGTGCTACGGAAATTGCCGAAGCGGCGGGTCTGCAAAATTTTGCGTTTGCAACGGGGGATCTTTCGCAGGGATTTGGTCCGTATCTGGAGCGTCCGCTTGAGGATTTTGATGTGCTTGTGCTGGATCCGCCTCGTCAGGGCGCGCCGGAAATCTGTCAGGAAATCGTGGAGCGCGGTTGGAAGGGACAGATCGTGTATGTGTCGTGCGATCCGGCGTGTCTGGGGCGCGATTTGAAGATTTTGCAGGCCGGCGGGTGGGAAGTTTCGGGGTTTGAGTTTTTCGATATGTTTCCCCGGACTGTGCATATTGAAACGCTGGCGGTTTTGCGGCGGTCCTAAATCGCCGCGGGGGGCCGTGGGTTGGGTGGTGTGATGGGTGAATATCGGGTTTGTACGCGGGGGCACGTGCTATTTTTGCATGTAGATCACGTATGTAAGCGGTGCAGAAGCGATTTTTGGGTGTACGACGCGTGTGTACCGGGGGGCGAATGCAATTTGTAGATAAATATTGCGTGCGCACGCCGGGGCGCATGCGATCTACAAATGAAAAACGTGTGTGTATCGGGGAGCGGATGCGAGCTGCGCCGGGAAATCGCATGTGTACCGGGGGGCGGATGCGAGGTACGCCGGAAAATCGTGCGTGCACCGGGTGCAGAGGCGATCTACATGTGTAGGACGCGTGTGTACGCGGGGGATGGGTCAGTCGACGGCGCCGGCGGTTTCGAGGGAATCGTCGATTTTGGCGGCGGATTCCTGGAGAGCGGCTTCGGCCTGTTGGATGGCCTGGCGACTTTTCTCGGCGATGTTTTTGGCTTCTTGCTGGAGTTCGGAAGCGGATTGCTCGGGATCGGGAGCGTCGTTGGCGCGGCGCGAGCAGGCGCTACAGACCAGGGTGATGGCGAGTAGCGTGGCGAGGAGCTGGAGGACGGAGGTGGGGCGAGCAGCGCGCATGGGGCAGCCGTTAGATGTGGAGCTTTTCGAGTTCATCGAAGGAGAGAACGTCGTCGCTCAGTGTGCGCATGATGCGGCTCAGGCGTACCATGAGCTGGCTGAGTTCGGGGTTGTGGAGGAGATCGTTGCTCCAGAACTGAATGGCGTTCTGGTTGCCGGCGTGTTGGTCGGAAATACGCAGGTGGATATTGATCTCGTCGGGCCGGCGGGCTCGCCGCGCAGGGTTGGTGCGCCAGAATGGGTGCGTGAGCAAGAGTTTGTAGAACTTTTTCTGATCAGAATCAGAGAGTTGTACGCTCCAGAGCATGTTGTCGTCTTCATCCTCCTGGCGCCAGCTTAAGAGTAGGCGTCCGTTGCCGGATAATTGAAGGGTAACGATTCCCAGAGCGTCATAGCTGCCACCGATCTGACAAAAGAAGTGGAGGCCGCGAGGGTCCTCTTGCTGTTCGACCGAATTTTTGAGCCGCCGCTCCAGAAGTTCAAATGGATCGGACACGAAACAACCTCCGAGCTGGGATGGGCATGCGGCGAATATTAAAAGAAGGAGATGGTATACCGGACGTCTCCGGGGCATGGAAATGAATTGCCGCGGCTCCTTCATATATCTTGGGCATTTGCTGCGTCAAGGCGCTCATCACGGATGTCAGGGAGCGGAGGATTACCAGTAGCGCCAGCCGAGTGAAAAGTTGGTGATCCAGTCGCCCTGTGCGGGGAGTTTGATGGCGCCGATGTCGAGTGGTTTTGCGAAGTGCAGGCGAAAAACAATGGGGCCGAGGCCGAAATTAAAGCCGGTGACCAGGCTAAAGGCGCGGCGATCCCAGAGAAGTTGCATGTCATCGCCGACGGCGCCGAAGTCTGCGCCGAGGATGCCTTCGAGATCGACGATGGGCAGGCGGACCAGGAAATTTAAGGGGAGGCGGAATTCGGCTTTGGTGAAAAAGAAGCGTTGGCCGAGCAGAAAATCAGTATCGCCAAATCGCACGCCGCGCAGGGTATCGAAGCTGGACAGGTAGAACTGGCGGGCGAGTTCGCCGCCGTAGGTGGTGCCGACGGCGCCGCGCAGGGAGAAATTGATGCGGCCGTGGATCGGGAAATACTGTTCGGCGTCGAGGCGCACATGTCCGTGGGTGACGGATTGGAAAGGCTGCAGGTTGAGGGTGTGTTCGAGCAAAACGGAGTTGCCGGAGATCGGGCCGGTGGCGGGATGGTACAGGATGGTGTTGTAGCCAATGCTGACCGAGGGGCTGGTCTGGAAGTGGGTGCCTTTGTTTTCGTCGTTCCAGAGTTGGATGAAATCCTGGTCGGGTTCGCCGGCGATTTCACGGTTTCGTTCGCGTCGGTGTTTGAAGAAGTCTTTGGTGCCGGTGGGCAAAAAGTTTGTGGCGGCGCCGGCGGCCAGATCGCCCTGGAGGTAGAGAAAGCGGTTGAGGGGGTAGCGCACGGTGCCGCGTGCGCCATAAAAGCGTTCGCCGGTGAGGACGTGATCCAGGGTTTCGAAGGGTTGATCGACGCGGTACAGGACGTCCTGGAACAGGCCGGCGCCCCAGATCAGGCGGCTTTCCTGGTTGAGGTAGAGCAGGTTTGCGACGGTGTTTTCCATGGAGCCGTAGGCCATGGCATCGAGGAAGATGGCGTGGTTGCGGAGGCGATCGTGGGAGAGGACGGTGAGCTGGCCAAAGATGCCGGAGCCGCTGGCGCCCATGATTCCGAAGATGTTGGCGAGTTCCCAGTTGCGGAAGGCCAGGGCGTTGTAGGCTTCGGAACCGTCGAGGGAGCGGCGCGGCAGGGGCAGGGGCGCGGCCTGGGCGGTGGGTTTGTCGAGGGTGTGGACCGCGAGCAGGCGGCTTTCGGGGATGCGGACGGGCTGGCGGCGGCCGCGGTGGTGGTACAGGGCCCAGAAGCTGCCGTCGGGGCCGGGGCTCAGGTCGAACAGGCCGGTGACCATGTCGGTGCGGCGGACCAGTCCGCCTTCGACGATTTCGTAGAGGTTGGCGCGGCCGGCGTCGAAGGATGAGAAGAGGATGCGTCCATCGGAAAGGGCGCGGATGTCGAAGTGGTCGCGCGCTTCAAAGGTCAGGCGTTTGGAGCCGGCGGGGTTTTCGAAATCGTAGAGAAAGAGGTTGTAAAAGCCGTGGCCGGTGGCGTCGGAAGAATAGACGATGCCGTCGGGGCCCCAGGAGACGCTGCGTTCGGCGTATTCGTCGTCGGTGACGCGGGTGAGCAGGTAGTCGTTGTTTTCGAGTGGTCGGAAGATATACAGGTCTTTTTGACCGTCTTCGTTCAGGCCCACGAAGGCGATTTGCTGGCCGTCGGGCGAAAATGCGGGGCTTTCGGCCGCGAGCAGGTTGTGTTTGGCGAGCTGGTAGGCGATGCGTTTGCCGGGTTTAAGGGTGATTTTCCAGGGTGTGGTCGTGCCGCCTTCGAGTGGAGCGACGCGTTCGGCGGCGTGCTCGAAGCCTTGCAGGTAGAGGACATCGCGGCCCTGGCTGCTGGCGAAGAAGACAACGGCGTCCTGGGAGATATCAAAGGTGCGGCCGCTGACGGGATGGAGTGATTCGAAGCCGGGGCGTCCGTCGGAGGTGAGCAGGCGGCTGTCGTCGGGCTTGCGGATATCGACGACGGACAGGTTGACGCTGCCGGTTTCGGGGCTGATGGAGCGGTACATGATCAGGTTGCCGTCCGGCGAGGTGGTGATGGTCTGGACGATGCCCTGGAGGTCGTTGAGAAAAAGGACGTCGGGGGCGTCTTGCTCGGAGACCAGGAAGCTGGCGTAGGAGCGGTGTTTGAGCCAGGCTTCGAATTTGGCGGCGATGACTCGGGATTCTTCTTTGGTGATCCGGGTAAGCAGGGTGCGAAAGTCGATGGCGCTGCGGTCTTTGCTGGTGTCGTCGAGCAGGAGTGGGGATTGTTCGAGAACTTTTTGGAGGGTACCTTGGCCGTAGGTTTCTTCGAGAAAGGCGACGCGTACCTGGCCGATTTTGTAGGTCCACAGACCGCTGTAGGGGCGGTCTTCGAAGAAATCGAGCATGACGTAGCCGCGCATCGGGTCGGGGTTCAAAAGCAGGTCGCGGGCGATCATTTCGGTTTCGGGGTCGAGTCCTCGGTGAGAATAGTATTCGGCGATGCCTTCAATGAACCAGAGCGGGACGTAGTCGAGCGGATCGGCGGCGAGTTTGGCCTGGTCGGCGATGTCACGGACTTTTTGGATGGTGAACTGGTGGACCATTTCGTGGGTGGAGACGTGCTGGAAGAGGCGGTGATCTCCAAAGTAGGGGAGCACGAGTTGGAGGTCTTTGCGGCTGGTGACACCGAGCACGCCTTCCTGGATGGGAAAGATATTGGTCTGCAGAAATTCCTGGTAGCTGTTGTAGAGGATGTAGGGAAGCGTTTTTTGGGGGACGTGGCGAAATTCTTTGACGAGGTAATCGTAGGAGGCTTCGATGAAGGCGGCGGCGCGCTCGGCGATGTGGCGCTCGCGTTCGTAGAAGAACATGCGTACGCCGCCGGATTGATCGGAGGGCGGTCGGTGCGAGGGATGGGCGGGCAAAAGGGGTGCGGGCGCTTTCTGGCCGGTGTCGGGCGGTGTGCCGGGCGGGCTGGTCGGGGCGTCCTGCGCAAAGGTCGAAGGCTGTGGTGATGCGTAGGCGTGGGGCGGAGCGCCGGCAGTATGCTGGCTGAAATTCAGGTAAGAGCGCAGGGTAGTGGGCGGCGCGTCGGTCATTTTGCCTGGAAGATCAAAGCGCAGGCTTTTGAGCGGGTTGCCGTGCTTGATCGAGTCGGCATCGCTGGTATCGGCTTTGGGGCCGACGAGGATATCGATGTGGTGCCATTCGAAGTCGAAATAGCGTACGTTGCTCTGGTTGGGGCGCTGCGGGTAGACAAAAATCTGCGCCTGAACATCGGCAGAGAGTCCGAAAAGGACGAACAAGGCGGCGAGACAGCGCAGCAGGCGACTGGTCTGGTTTGAGACCATGCGAGGCTCCACGGTAGCAACGAGAAAGTGCAATCAGAGGACGAGAGTGTGCCCTGAACTCAATTGAAATGATGTTGGTTCTAAACATGGTAAGGTGTATTCAAATAGCAAGGTTTGCGGCGCTTGAAGTTGAAAGATCTTGCAGAAGAGGCTTGTTGTGGTTGGTTTCTGGCGAATCATGACGTAATTTTGCGGGCTTCTGTTGGAAACATCGCTTGACTGGATTTTTGGAGACCTACGTATGAAACCACTGTTGGTGGCGCTTCCGGGGAATCAGGAGTTGGCTAGGGCGCTGGCGGCGCGGCTGGACGCAGAGATTGCGCAGGCGGTGATCCGCCAGTTTCCCGACGGCGAATCGTATCTGCGCTACAATACGGAGCTTGCGGGGCGTGATGTGTTGCTGGTCTGTACTTTGAGTCGACCGGATGCGCAGGCGATGCCGCTGATGTTTGCGGCCGAGGCGGCGCGTGAGCTGGGGGCGGCGTCGGTGGCGCTGATTTCGCCCTATCTTTCCTATATGCGTCAGGACGCGCGGTTTTTTCCGGGCGAGGTTGTGACGTCGCGGCATTTCGCGGGGTGGTTGTCGCGGACGTTTGACTGGCTGGTGACGATCGACCCGCATTTGCATCGTTATCGCTCGTTGGACGAGCTGTATTCGATACCGACGCAGGTGGTGCAGGCGGCGCCGTGGATAGCGCGCTGGGTTGAGCGTCACGTGGAAAATCCGGTGCTGGTCGGGCCGGACGAGGAAAGCGAGCAGTGGGTGCGGGCGGTGGCAGAGGTTGCGGATCTACCGTTTGTGATTCTGGAAAAGGTGCGCAGCGGAGACCGGGAAGTGGAGGTTTCGGGCGGGATCTGTGACTCGTGGAAAGACCATACGCCGGTGATTCTGGACGATATTATTTCGACGGGCCGCACCATGTTTGAGACGCTGGAAGTCCTGCAGAACGCCGGGATGCGTGCGCCGGTTTGTATTGGTGTGCACGGTGTTTTTGTGGATGCGGCTTATGAGGAGCTTCTGGGCGGGGGCGTGGCGCGGGTGGTGACGTGCAATACGATTACGCACGTTTCGAATGAGATTGATGTGCTGGAGGGGCTTGGTGCGGCCGTGGCCGGGATGCTGGAGGAGTACGGGAAGGCCGGGCGGGGCTAAACCTCAAACGTAATCAGTACAGGTGTGTCTCGCGCGAAGCCGCGAAGCCGCTGAGGAAAGCACAGCAAAGACTGAAGATTGGGGGAAAACGTCAGAAAAGATGCGTGGTGCGCCCAATTTTGGGTGTTGGACCGTGTCGAAATGTTCGGTTGTGGGGTGTCGCTAAAAGCACTGGTGCGGCCGGTCGTGCGATGCGCGTCTGGACGTCCACCTACCCGTGCGTAAACTGCTCTGTTATGGTCGAACAGCGTTCTAAGACAACACGGCGAGCTCGTTTTTCTTTGTCTGAATTGGTCTGAAAATAGGGCGAGGAGATCCCGTTGAATCCCTGGAAGATGTAGAGTAGTCACGAAAACACATTGTTCTCTTATGACACAGGATGCCCCATGAAACTTTTTAATTTTGCTCTTGTTCTCAGTATGTTTCTTGCCTTCACGATGGGTTGTCAGGAGTCAACGCCGGCTCAACCAGAGGATTTCACTGGTCAGGTGGACCGTGCATCGATTCTCGAGGGTGACTCACGCTGGGCGAATGCCTTCGATGAGTTACAAATTGACGAGGAACACGCCGTGGCCCTTAGCGCCGTCGAGCCCGGCGCGCATATCGACGTCTATCTGGGCGTCTGGTGTCCGGACAGCGTGCGCGAAGTGACTCGCCTATGGAAAGCTCTCGACATGGCCGGCGAGGTACCCTTCTCGGTGGACTATCTCGGGCTGGACCGCACGATGAAATCCGGCGTCGACTCTATCGACGACTCTGTCGAGCAGTTCGACATCATCACCGTGCCGACCTTCATCGTCTATCGCGGTGACGAGGAGGTTGGCCGCGTTATCGAAAAGTCGCCCACTACGATTGAAAAGGACCTGCTGGACCTGCTTACCGGCGTGCGCACGGGAAAAATTTCCGCCACGCGGTAAAGGCTTAGAGGAAAGCAAGGGGGGGGCGTAAATTGGCGGGGCGTTAGAGATCGCCAAAAGCAGACTGGAGAAGGGTGAGGCCGACGATGCCGGCGGTTTCGCTTCGGAGGATCCGGGGGCCGAAGCTGCAGGGGTGGACGTTGTGTTGGAGGAGGAGGGCGATTTCGTGTTCATCGAAGCCGCCTTCGGGGCCGATCCAGAGGGCGATGGAGCGGGGATTTTCGGTGGTTGTCTGGCTGATGGTCTGATCGGGGGAAAGGGTGGTGTGGGCGACAAATTGGAGAGATTCGGAGCGGTTTTGGAGGGCCCGGGCGATGGTCTGGGGCGCTTCGATGTGGGGGACGCGGGTGCGTTTGCACTGGCGGGCGGCGCTGGCGGTGATTTTTTGCCAGCGTTCCAGGCGCGCGGCGTGTTTGGAGGCAGGGATGCTGACGACGGTGCGTGATGTTTCGAGCGGGATGATTTTGTGAACGCCGAGTTCGGTGGATTTTTCGAGAAGCCAGTCCCAGCGGTCGCCTTTGGGGATGGCTTGCAGCAAGGTGATTTCGAGAGGGCTTTCGCCGAAATCACTGGTGCGGTCGTCGATGGTTTCGACGAGAACTTCGTCCGTCGAAACCGAAACCAGGTCGACCAGAACGCTGCGGCCGGTGCCGTCGAAGAGCTCGACGCGTGTGCCGGGGGTAAGGCGGAGCACGGTGCGCAGATAGTGGGCAGCGGCCGGCGGCAGGGGAAATTGCGCGGGCAGGGTGCCGGGGGCGGCCAGGGTTTCGGGTTCGACGGGGACGCGGCGCATGGGTTTTATGCCTGGGTGGAAGTTTGCTCAAAAAGTAGGGCGACCCATTCTGCGGCCTGACGTTGTTCGGTGAGTTTCCAGCCCGGAGTGGTGAAGCCGGCGATGACTTCGGCGGCTTTGTCTTCGGTGATGCCGCTCAAAATCAGTTTTCCGGTGCCGGGAACGACGCGGGCGATGAGGTCTTCGCGCAGTTCGAGCAAAACGTGGGGCAGGATGTTGGCGACTACGATATCGAAGTTTTCGGTGACGTCTTCGAGCGGGGTGGTGTTGAGGACGACATCGTTCTGGAGATCATTGGCGACAAGGTTTTCGTTGGCAACGCCGACGGCTACAGCGTCGTTGTCGATGCCAAGGACGGGTTTTGCGCCCAATCGACTAGCCGCCATCGCCAATATCCCGGAGCCGCAGCCCACATCAAAAAGGCTCGCCGGCGGTGCATCGGCGGGAATTTTAGCGAGCAGATCGTCAAGGATCTGGGCGCAGAGTTGGGTGGTTTCGTGGGTGCCGGTGCCGAAGGCCATGCCGGGTTCGATGACCAGACGTGTGCCGCCCTCGGGAGCTTCGAAAGTCTCCCAGGGGGGGCCGACGATCACGCGTTTGGAAAGCGCCAGGGGTTTGAAGAAGTCTTTCCAGGCGGTTTCCCAACTACGATCGGTGAAGGGGGCGTAGGAGACGATTTCGGGCTCGGAGTTGGATGCGGTGAGCACTTCGAGGGCGCGTTGGTCGTCGGCAGGTGGGCTGGTCTGGATGGTGTCGGCGTCGTGCTCGAAAAATGCGATCAGGCGGGTTTTGCCGTCGGGCAGCGGGGCCATGGGGGCGCCTTCCATGAAGGTTTCGTGGTCCTGGACTTCGACGCCCTGGGCGCCGCAGTCCCAGAGAAGGGTTGTGGCGGGTTCGGCGTCGTTGACGAGGAGTTCGAGGCGGTACCAGAGGGGTTCTGCGGGAGTGGTGTCTGACATTGTTTTCTTGGCTCCGAGAATGCGGTTGGGAAATTCCGTGTAAATCCGGCTACCTTGTAGACTGAAAAGGTGCGGGGTTCAATGGAAAGGCGAAGGCAAAAGGCGCATGCAAAGGCGCGAATGGTCGCGAAGGGAAGGGACGTACGGGGGATGAATAAATTATCGTTTGCGGTTTTGTGGGCGCGTCGTATGGTCTGTGAGAAGTATTGCGGGAATTACAAGGACTTGATTACTGAGGAGAAAAGATGACGAAGACAGCGTTGCGTTTGCAGGGGGCTTTGACGGCGATCATTACACCGTTTGCGAAGGGGCAGGTGGATTATGAGAGTTTGCGGGCGTTGGTTTCGCGGCAGATCGAGGGCGGGATCGACGGGTTGGTTCCGTGTGGGACGACGGGTGAATCGGTAACGATGTCGGATGAAGAACGGCTCGGGGTGATTGGCGCGGTGGTGGAGCAGGCCGGTGGGCGTGTGCCGATTGTGGCGGGAACCGGGACGAATGATACGGCGGCGAGTGTGGCGTTTACGAAGCGGGTGGCGGCGCTGGGTGGTGTGGACGCGGCGCTGGTTGTGACGCCTTATTATAACAAACCGAATCAGGAAGGTTTGTATCGTCATTTTGCGACGATTGCGGACGAGGGTGGGCTTCCGGTGGTCGTTTATAATGTGCCGGGGCGCACGAATATCTCGTTGACGGCGAAGACGATTGCGCGGCTTGCGGCGCATGGAAATATCGTCGGCGTCAAAGAGGCATCGGGCGATATGGTGCTGGCGACGCAGATTTTTGAGCAGATCGGGGATTCGATTGCGATGCTTTCGGGTGACGATTTTACGACGTTTCCGTTTCTGGCGCTGGGTGGTCAGGGATGTATTTCGGTGGTTTCGAATCTTGATCCGGGAGCGATGAGCCAGATGTGTGCGCTGGCCAATCGGGGAGATTGGGCGGGGGCGCGTGCGCTGCATATGCAGATTCAGCCGCTTGCGCGGGCGTTGTTTTCGGATGCGAATCCGATTCCAGTCAAGGCGGCGGCAGCGCTGCTGGGCTGGTGCGGGCCGGATATGCGTGGACCGTTATATGCGCCGGATGATGCAAGTCGTCAGGCGTTGGCAGAAGTTTTGCGTGCTTACGGGCTTTTGAAGGATTGAGAAAAAATGACGAGTCTTTCGCGTAGTCGGATTGCGTTGGTGGGGGCCGGTGGCCGGATGGGGCGCTCGATTGTGGAGAATCTGGGGGATTTTCCGCATCTGGAGCTGGGTGCAGCGTTGGTGGCGGCCGGCAGCCCTGAGGAGGGGGCTGTGCTGGGCAAGAGCGCGGACGGAGATGTGGTGGGCAGCTCGGATCTGGAGGCGGCGCTCCAGGGCTGTGATCTGGTGATTGATTTTTCGGGGCCGGCGGGTTGCGTGGCGGCAGCCGAGGCGGCGGCTGCGCGTGGATTGCCGTTTGTGAGTGGAACAACCGGGCTTGGGCCAGAGGATGTGGCCAGGTTGCGGGCGTTGAGCGAGCGGACGGCGGTGCTGCTGGCTGCAAATTTTTCGGTCGGCGTGACGGTGCTAGAGCAACTTGTGGAGCTTGCGGCCCGGGCGGCGGGAGGGGATTTTGATGTGGAGGTTTTTGAGGCGCATCATCGTCGCAAAGTAGATGCACCGAGCGGCACGGCGCTGGCGCTGGGGCGTGCGGCGGCGCGTGGTCGTGAGGTGGCGTTGGAAGATGTGGGGCGGTTTGAGCGGTACGGGCAGACCGGAGCGCGCACGGACGCGGAGATTGGATTCAGTGTGGTGCGTGGCGGCGACATTGTCGGGGAACACACGGTGTTTTTGTGTGGGGCCGGCGAGAGACTGGAGCTGACGCATCGGGCGACGGACCGCGGGATTTTTGCGCGTGGTGCGCTGCGCGCGGCCGGCTGGATGGTTGGTAGAGAACCGGGCTGGTATGCGATGCGGGATGTTTTGTTCTGAGTTTTTTGATTTTTCGGTGTTGTGAAGAGAGGGGGTGGGTGTTGTGCGACGTCCCCACCCGTCGGCTGACGCCGAGGGCTAAAACGACCGGCGGTGCTCCGCTGAAGCTGACGCTTCGCTGCGCGCGGTTGGGGGAGTTGGCCGGGGTTGGTTTCAGGCTTCGATGACCCAGTCTTCCCAGAGGTTGTCGGGGCCGGTGCGTTGTAATTCTTCGATGAAACGAGATTCGCGCAGAACGGTTGTGAAGCGGTCACGGCCGGTGCGCATGATGGGGTGGCAGAGGTAGAGTTCGGATTTGGCGCGGGTGGCGGCGACGTAGAAGAGGCGTCGTTCTTCCTCGAGCTGAACCGGATCGGTGGCGGCGTTGGATTGGGGAAATTCGCCGTCGGACATCCAGAGAACAAAGCAGGCGTGCCATTCCAGGCCTTTGGACTGGTGGATGGAGGAGAGGCAGACGAAGTCTTCGGGGCTGTTTTCGGCGTCGCCGCCCACGCCGACTTCCTGGCCTGCGATGGTGGAGAGCAGGCTGACTTCGCCGAGGAATTCGTCGAGTGTGTTGAACTGGTCGGCGTAATTGGCGAGTTGGTCGAGGTCGGCCAGGCGGACGGCGGCGTTTTCGTAGTTTTCGAGCAGGTAATTGTGATATTCGCTTTCTAATACGGCGGAAATCATATTGCCGACGCTACTTTCGGAGGCGTCTTCTTGCGTGATGTCTTGGGAGGCGGCCTCGTGTTCGTTG
The DNA here is from genome assembly GCA_040393065.1 of Lujinxingia vulgaris. Lineage (GTDB taxonomy): Bacteria > Myxococcota_A > Bradymonadia > Bradymonadales > Bradymonadaceae > JACCWM01. The sequence continues at coordinate 24,250 of JBEBUW010000011.1, forward strand.
CGCATGTTGTGGAGTTGGTTCAGGAGCGCGGATGCGGTTTGCCAGGAGGTTGAGGCGGCGCCTTTGAGGGTGTTGATCAGGCGCGGATCTGCGGTGGCCTGGAGGGGCTCTTCCTGGCTGCTGATGAAGAGCCAGATGTTCTCGGCGCTTTTGGGGCCAATGCCGCGCCACTGGCGGGCCAGGCGCATGAATGCGAGTTCGTCTTTGGGGTTGAAGGCGAATCGGAGGTAAGCGAGGACGTCTTTGATGTGGGCTTGTTCGAAGAAGCGCAGGCCGGAGCGGACGATGAAGGGGATTTTGCTGCGTGTGAGTTCGACCTGGAGTTCGAGCGAGTGGTGATGTGCGCGGTAGAGGACGGCGATTTCGGAGAGGGGGATGCCTTCGTCCATGAGGTCTTCGATGCGCTGGGCGACGAACTGGGCTTGCTGGCTGGCGTCGCGCAAGCGGACGTGTGCGGGGAGGGGGCCGGGCGGGCGAACGGCCTGGAGGGCTTTTTTGAACTGGCGTGTGTTGTGGGCGATGGAGCGGTTTGCGAGCTCGAGGATCTGGGGTGTGGAGCGGTAGTTGATTTCGAGTTTGAATTGTTTGCAGTCGGGGTGTCGTGAGGGGAATTCGAGGATGTTGCGGTAGTCGGCCCCGCGGAAGGCGTAGATGGACTGGCTGTCGTCGCCGACGACCATGAGGTTTTTGTGGACGGAGGACATGTAGTCGACGATGCGGCCCTGGATGTGGTTGGTGTCCTGGTATTCGTCGACGAGAATGTGCTCGAACTGGGAGGCGTAGTGGGTGCGCAGGTCTTCGTGGTCGCGCATGATTTTGAGCCAGTTGAGCAAGAGATCGTCAAAGTCCATCAAGCCCATTTCGAGTTTGCGGGTCTGGTAGAGCACGAAAACCTGGCGGATGTTGGCGGCTACAGGCGTGAAGTAGGGGTACTGGTCAAGGAGAACTTGTTCGACTTTGAGCTGGGTGTTGATGCAGTAGCTGAGGATGCGTAGGAGGACTTTTTCGCTCGGAAACTGGCGGCTAGCGGTGCGGATGTTGGCTTCGTTGAGACAGGCTTTCATGAGCGTGACGGTGTCTTCGAAGTCGATGATTGTGTAGTCGCGCGGGTAGCCAAGGCGCGGGGCTTCGCGGCGCAGGATGCGGTTGGCGATGCTGTGGAAGGTTCCTCCCCAGAGACGGTCGATGTCGACGTTGAGCAGCGCAGCAGCGCGCGTGGTCATGGCGCGTGCGGCTCGGTTGGTGAAGGTGAGCAGCAGGATTTTTTCGGGAGGGACGCCGCGCTCCACGAGATAGGCCATGCGGTAGGTGAGGGTGTGTGTTTTGCCGGAGCCCGCGCCGGCGATGACGAGCAGCGGGCCCGCGCCGGCTTTGACGACGGCGAGCTGTTGTTCGTTGAGGACGCCTTCGAAGTTGAGGCGGTCCGGGGTTTCTTCGCGGGTGGGTTTCAGGGTGTAGCGCTTCACACAAACCTCGGGGCAATGGGTGGAGTCGGAGCAAACCGGCAGGGGTGTGCTCGTGGTTTGTTCTCACACGGGAGGCTGCTCGGTGGCAAGGGCGTGTGTGGCGAGGGCAGAAATGTGGTTTCGACAGGGGATCCGGGGAGGGCAGGGGCTTTTTTTGAAAAAGTTTTTCTGGAACTCAAGGTGTTGATTTTGCAGGGTTTTGTAGGGGTGCGTGAAAATAGTTCGCGTTTTTTGAAAAAAGTAAGCAACAAAATGGGGTGAAGTCACGAAAACAATACAGTGGCGTTTGCGAGGGTGTGTTCGTGGGCGCTGTAGAAGGGAGTATTGGGGAAGTTTTTATTGATGAAAAATTTTGAGAGGGAATTGCAATGTCTACAGTGAAAATGGAAGGAACGAATGTTTATCGCGGATATGAGAATCAGTTTAGTGAAGCTTTGGATGCAAAAAGTCAGATTGCTGAGCATCGCGAGGCGATTCAAAACGATCCAAATTTAACGGCGGAACAAAAAGAAGCTCAGTTAAAGCATCTGGATCAGCTGGAACAAACAGCTGATCTGGCTCTGGACCTTTCGACGAAAGGTGGGAAATTCGATACCAATAAGGGCTCAATTGCCGGTGATAAGGATATGGCGGCAATCTTGCATTGCCTGTCAGAACTAAGAGCCGGACTGGAGAAGTTTGAGGCAACGGTTGGGACAGCGAAAGCGCAGGCATCGTCCGATGTTGATTCGCCTTCTGGTAGCGGTGGAACAGGTGGAACGAAAGCGTCGGATGACGATAAAAAGGCGGCACAGAATGAGGCTTATGATGCGAATTTTAAGGGTAAGACTCCGGAAGATCTAGCGAACTGGGCATCTGCGGATCCGCAGGCGTTTTATGGTGCGATGAGAGATTTGAGTCCAGAAGATCGTCAGATGACGATGATGATGATGAATCAGTATTTGCAGGACATGAATCAGATGTTCTCGATGATGAGCAATCTGTCGAAGGCGATGCATGATACTGCGAAGGCATTGATCAGCAATATGCGGGTCTGAGAGATTTGAAACGGGTTGCGAGAAGGTTGCGCAACCCATTAGTTTTTGCAGTTTTGCAATTTTGCAGACTTGGGGATGTATTACTTTTTTTTATTTATCGGGGAAACGCGCCAATTTAAGGGAGGCTTGCATGAGCGAGGTTTTGGAGCAGGTTGAGAACGTTGTGGAAGGTGGGGAAATGGGGACGGAAGAGGTCGAAGTTGCGTCGCGGTTTGTGCGTGCGTTTATGAACGGGCAACCGATGGCGGAGATTTTCGAGATTCCGGAGTTGTATCTGGAGATGGTGGAGGAGCAGGCATACCAGATGTATAACGTGGGGCAGTATGAAACTGCGGAGACGTTGCTGAAAGGTGTGCGCGGGCTCGATCATCATCGGTATTATCCCTACATCCTGCTGGGGGATATTTATTTGCGTCAGAACCGGCTGGAGGATGCGGAAGTGGCGTTGCAGAAGGCGTATGAGTTGAAGCCGGACGACGTGTGTGTGGTTTTGAAGAACGCGGAGCTGCATGTGCGGCGGGGACGCCAGGCAGAGGGTAAAAAGATGCTGGAGCAGGTTATTGCGATGGCGGATGACAGCAATGCGCATTACCGGCGTGCTCAGGTATTGTTGGTTGCACTGGGGCGACCCGACAATACCGGAAAAGCAGAGAAAGAGTAGGAATGCTCTGGTTAAACCAGGGGAGGGCCGCAGCCCGTGTTGACATGAAAGGCACATTTCACTACAGCTAGTAGGTCCGTGCCAGTTTGCTGACCGGGCTGTTGCATTCCGCCCTTCGAACAGAATGACCAGATTTGAGTATGTTCATGCCTAAAGCGATAATTATTCGTCTTTTGACCCTGTTGGGTTTTGTGATCTTTGTTGGTGCTTGTAGTGACGGTGGAGATATTGACAACGTCGATACGTCAGTAATTCAGGTTTCTCCCTCAAGCATTTCATTTTCCCAGGTAAGAATTGGGGAGCGGGCCGTCGAGGATTTGTTTATTATGAATCTTTCGGACAACCCGATGCGGATTTTGACGCTGGAGCTGGAATCGCGAGACGGCGGGACGATCGCAGATTTGAAATTGTTGGATGTGGATGAGAATCCGCTTACAGAGCAGCGTCCGATCACGGTAGAGCCTCGTGGTGAGTACCTTTTGAAGGTTGAGTACAAGCCGACGAACGAGATTGCCAATCAGGGACGCATTCGCATTCTGGCCAACGATCCGACGTATAACAGAGATAAACCGCTGTTTGTGAACGTGGATACGCTGGCGAGTCGTCCGCAGCTGGATGTTCGTCCGGGCAGTGTACGGTTTGCGCGTATGCAGCCGGGAGGTCGTTCCGAGCAGACGATGGAGGTCATCAATATCGGCTCGGCTCCGCTGATTCTTCATGAAGCGCCGGTTTATACGGGCGGCGAAGATTTCAGCATTGAACTGCCGGAGCGTGACTATCCGCTGACGCTGGAGCCGTATGATGGAGACCTGGCTCAGGAATCGCCGGAAAAATATGTCTTGAATGTAAAGGTTGTGTATGTGCCAACGGGTCTGAATGCGGACCAGGGCGAAATCGTTCTGGTGTCGAATGATACGCGTGGTGCAGCGGCTGGTTCGGATCGCGGTACGCGCACGGTCGAGGTTCGTGCCAATGCTGATGCGCCGTGTATTCTGGTGGACGGCCGGACACGGAATATGGGTCAGGTGCCGATTGGTGGAAGCACGGTCGATCTGGTGACGGTGACCAACTGTGGTACGCAGCCGCTTGAAATCAGCGCGATCCGGGTAACGGAGGGCGAGGAGCTGTTTGAACTTCGTCTGGGCGACTGGGCGATTGATACGACGGGTGCTCTGGTAACGCCGGTCGTTCTGGCGCCAAATCAGAGCGATAATTTTGGCATCGCCTTTACGCCGTCGCAGCCGGGAGCGGAGCGCGGCAAGGTCGTGATTTCCAGCAATGATCAGGTTCAGCCGGAACTCGAAATTGATTTGCTTGCGCGTGGTTCGGATGGAATTTGCCCGATTGCGGATGCGACGGCAACGATCAAAGGTGTTTCTTCTGCGCCGCGTAAAGAGCTGAGTGCAGTACCGCTTCAGTATATTATTCTGGATGGTCGCTCGAGCTCGGACCCGGATGGCAGCGTGGTTTCCTATGAATGGGAAGTCCTGGAGAAGCCGATGGGAACGATTGTGACGCTTGGTAACGTTGGTAACGATACTTCTTTGAATCGTCGTGAGTTCCGTCTGTTTACGGCTGGAACCTACAAGATTGGTTTGAACGTTATCGACAACGAAGGTTTCCGTTCCTGTGAGCAGTCTGTGGTTACGATTCAGGCCGTTCCTGATCAGAAAGTTCATATTGAGCTTACCTGGACGAACCCGGCCGACCCGGATGAAAGCGATGGCATTGGTAGTGACGTCGACCTGCATTTTGTGAAGCTTGGACCCGGGAAGTGGTTTTTGCCGCCGTACGATATTTATTATAACAACTCCAACGCTGGTAAGGACGATATCTGGGCGCCGGAGCGTCCGAGTCTTGATATCGACGTTACGACGGGTGCTGGTCCGGAGAACGTGACGCTGGATAATCCGGATGAGTGTCAGTGGTATGGAATCGGGGTGCATTATTTCCGTCAGCAATTTGGAACGGCGTATGCAACGATCCGTGTGTATATCAACACTGTGTTGGTATATGAGGCGTTGCACAAACCGATGACAGCCGGCGGCCAGTTCTGGGATGTTGCGCGCATCCACTGGCAAAATGGTAATGCGACGATTCTTGAGTATGACGAGCTTTACCCGGCGTCTCTGGCTGGCTCGGCCCCGTTTATTACCGATGACATGAAGGCCAGTGGCCTTTGCACGGCTCAGAATCTTTACTGAGACCTCGTACGATTGAGGAATGTGAGCTACCCTGATGGTGGGTAGCTCACGTCCCCGAAATCGGTAGCCAGCCTGGGGGCGCAATGCTCCTGTATGCATCCACCGCTCGATCAGGAAGGACAGTATGCCCGTAACCGAGACGATTTGTCCGGAATGTGGTGAAAAGAGCAGCGATCCCACTTGGTGCGATTATTGTGGAGCGGCTCGCAGGCCGAGCCACGACATGGAAGCCACCAGTAGTCCGTGGCTGGGAGTTGATAGCGAATATTCGGCTTCATTGCGTGGCGAGGCTATCCCCGGATCGGGAACCACATCAGAAGACTTTCAAGTACATTTTCGGCTGACGGAGTTACGTGAGCATTATGCGTCGCGTCGGGTGTTTTTTGCCTCGGTCACAGATGTGGTCAGCCTGTCGCCTGGATGTTCGGCGGAAACGCTGTCGAGAATGACTGCGTTTTTGAAGTCTCATATCTATTTGATCGAAGAAATACAGTCGGCTTCTGAGGGGCATGCAGAGAGTAGGCTCGCGGAGCATCTCAAGGTGTTTGTGCGGCAACCGCTGTTTCGGGGTTATCATGGAACGCATCAGATTCTGGTGTACATCGATAATGCCGGCATGACGCTTGAGGAAGTGGTTGATATTTCTCGGCAGCAGCTTTTGTTTCCTCAGGTTCGGGATGCGTTTCTGGCGGTTCTGGATGCCGTGGAGAAGTTGCACAATGCGGGCTATTTGCATTTGCGGCTGGCGCCCTGGAATGTACGGATTATGGATCCGGCGGAGTCGGACGGGTTTCCTCGTGAGTTTTTGCAGCAGGCCTTTGCTGAAGAACGGCTTCGGGAAGATCTGGCGCGTACCTATACGGGCCTGGAACTGGGGGATGATCTGTCGTCGGAGCCGATTTATGATGGTGGGGCGGGCGAACACGGGTTTCAGGAGCGCGGGGCAACACTGATTGAGATCGCTCCGATTTCGGCTACGCGCGACGACGATTATGGCGCTGGTCTGGGGCAGGGGCATGAAACGGATGTTACGGACGGGGGTATTAGAAGTTCGGCTGAAAGCACATCGTTTGAGCAGGACATTGATGACGATTTTTATGTCGAGGAAACCTCTATTTCACATGATGCTGCGCGACGAGGCGCGGTTGACGAGGGGCTGACTGCGATCTTTGATGATGTGCTCGAGTTTTACCCGCGTGGGATGCAGAACGATGTGGATGCCGTTGTGGTGGGGTTTTCGGCGCCTGAGATGATGGGACGTTCCTACGTGGTGGTGGATGAGGCGGCTGACGTATTTAGTCTCGGGATGGTGTTGTATTACCTGGTATCCGGGGAAGTGCCGCCGGTTTCAGTGTATACGCGGCATACGCCGGCTGTGCCTGCGCGAAATTTCCGGCCTTCGTTTCCGCCGGGGTTGCAGGCTGTGATTTCGCGGGCGACGCGTCCCCATCCCCAGGATCGTTATCCGACGTTGCGTGAGTTTCGGCGGGCGTTTGTTGAGGCGTGCCATGTGATGGAGCAGCGCTCACGAACGAATCGGTATTCGGCGCCGGCGATGCAGCTGGCTTCGGATACGCATATTGGAATTGCCAAGAAGCGTCGTAATCCAACGAATCAGGATCATGTTTTTTCGGCGATGGCTGATGACGGATTGTTCGGACTGGTTGTGGTGGCAGATGGCGTTTCCACAGCGAGTTTTGGGTCCGGCGATCTGGCGAGCGGTGCGCTGGCGAAGGAAGCTGCGCGGGCGTGGGATGATATGTTGCCATCCTATCTAATGGATGAGCCGATGGATGACGCGGCGATTATCCAGACGATTCTGACGCGGGCGAATCAGCTGATCGTGGACTATGTGAATACGCATTTTCAGCCGTTTTATGGCAGTCCGCATGAGGTCATGGGGTCGACGGCGCTGGTGGCCATTATACGACATGGCGTGGTGACGCTGGCGAGTCTGGGCGATAGCAGGGCGTATTTGCAGCGTGGAGCCGGGCTGGAACAGCTTACGATTGACCACAATTTGTGGACGTTGAGCATTCTGGAGGGCGTGCCTGCAGATAATGCGCTGGCGATGCCGCATGGCGATGCGCTGGCGCGTTGCCTGGGGACGTTCCACGTACAGCAGGGACGTCTGGTGGCAGTACCGCCGCAGCCGGATTTCTTCCGGTTTACGGTGACGCAGGGCGATACAGTTTTGTTGACAACGGACGGGCTGGTGGACTTTGGCGGGGCGAATATGCTGGTAGCCGAAGACAATATCCTGGCCATCCTGTTATCAGAGCCCGAGCCTTCGCTTGCCTGTCTGGAAATGATCCTGCTCGCCAATCGTGGCGGCGGCGGCGACAATATCGGGTTGGCGATTGCCCGTTTTTAGGCCCGCCGCAGGCGTTGGTTTGTGGATAAGAAAGATTGGGTGGTGCGCGGCGTTTCCACCCGTCGGCTGAGGCCTCGCTGCGCGTGTGGGCGTTGTGGTTTGTGGTCGATGACCGATCCAAACGTCAAAAAACTACAAGCCTGTGCGGTAGTCGACCGGTTCCGGTGTCAAAAAATGAAAATCTGTGCGGTCGATGACCGATCCAAACGTCAAAAAACTACAAGCCTGTGCGGTAGTCGACCGGTTCCGGTGTCAAAAAATGAAAATCTGTGCGGTCGATGACCGAGCCGGGGGATTATTCGCCGCGGAGTCTGGCGGCGTAATCGAGAGTTTCCTGGGGTACGAAGCCGGGAGGGGGCGCTTTGCGGGTGGTCTGGTCTGTGAATTGTGGGTGGTGGTTCTGGATCCACTGCACGGTATCGCGCAGGGTTTCGTTGGGGTTGCGGGGTTTCCAGCCGAGTTCCTGATGGGCGCGTGAGGAGCCGATGTACCAGAAGTAGCGGGCCATATCGACGCTGACAGGATCGAGGTCGGCGGTTTTGCCGACGCTGCGCAGGGCGGCGTCGAGAAGGCGCGAGCCGAAGAGGGCGGCTTTGTCGGGGATGGGGAGTCTGGGGGCCGGGATGCCGGAGATTTCTTCGAGGCGTTTGAAGAAGTCGGTGAGTGTGAGGTTGCAGGCGCCGAGCAGGTAGGTGGAGCCGGGCCGGGCTTTGTCCATGGCGAGGATGAAGGCCTGTGCGGCGTCGCGGGCGTCGACGAAGGAGATGCCGCCGGAGAGGGAGGCGGGGATTTTTTTCTGCAGGAAAAGGACGACGTCGCCGGTGGAGCTCTGGCGGTGGTCGCCGGGGCCGAGCAGCAGGGTGGGCCGCATCAGGACGATGGGCATGTTGTGGTCTTTGATGGCGTCCTGGCAAACGCGCTCGGCGTAGATTTTGGAGAGGTAGTAGGGCCACGGGCCGACCAGGTGTTCGACGAAGGGAGAATCGTCGGTGGCGACGGTGTCGGCGGATTTACTGACGCCGACGGTGCCGCTGGTGGAAGCGATGACGATTTTTTCGAGTTTTTCTGTGCCGTTGGCGCGCAGGGCTTCGAGCAAAAGGCGTGTACCGTCGACGTGCAGTGCGTACATGCGGTGTGCGTGGCGCGGGTCGCGTTCGACTTTTCCGGCCAGGTGGTAGACGCGGGTGACGCCGTCGGTGGCGCGGGCCAGGTCGGCGACGTTGGTGAAGTCGCCGACGATGATTTCGACGCCGAGGTCGGCCAGTTCATGGTCAAAGTTGCGGGTCAGTGCGCGGACGGTTTCTCCGCGCTCGACGAGCTGTTCGACAAGGTGACGGCCGAGGAAGCCGGTGGCGCCGGTGACGAGTGTGGTCATGGGAAAATCTTGGGGTTTGAATCAGGTTTAGAGTTGGAAAACGGCCTGGAAACGCATGAGCAGAGCAGGATCGTTGGTTTTGATGACGCCGGAAATGAACTCGTCGTAGGAAGGGACGTAGCTTTCCTCGACGATTTTGCGGAAGATTTCCGGGCTGGTTTTGACGACGCAATCTGCCTGTGCAGCGACTTTGCCCTGGAAGACGGCGCACTGGTCGGCGTTAACGGTGACGGTCCACTTGTGGTGGTCGTTGTTGCCGAGGCTGAAGTAGAAATTGACGGGGCTGTCGACCTGGTTGCGCGTGAATTTTTCGGGCAGCGAGGTAAACAGGGGTTCGAGGTCTTGCTCGAGTTGTCTGGGGCCGGTGCCGCCGCGTGCGTCGCGCAGGGCTTCGACGGCAGCGTGTGCGCGGGTGCTGATGTGTTCGAAGCGCTCGGTGGGCGACATGTCTTTGGTTTCGCGTTTGAGGTCGAGCGCGCTGATGGGTTTGCCGATGTAGACTTTGAGGTTTCGGGCAGTCGGCGAGGGGAGTTTCTGGCCTTTGGGCAGCGCGCGGTGTGTGCCTTCGATGAAGATCGGCAGGATGTCGACGACCTGAGAGTCGACCAGGTATCCGAGGCCGCGGCGGAAGGGGCGGAGTTTGCCGTCGGTGGAGCGGGTGCCTTCGGGGAACATCAGCAGCATTTCGCCCTGGCGCAGTGCGTTGTAGGCGTTGCCGAGCGAGTCTTCCATGGAGCCAGAACGTTCGACGGGCAAGAGGTTGGTGAAGTTTTTGAAGAAGGTTTTGCGCGCTTTGTTGCGGAAGAAATAGTCGGCAGCGGCCAGTGCACGGATGTCGGCGCCGTATTCACCGAGCGCGTATTTTACCAGTCCCATGTCGAGGTGGCTGGAGTGGTTGGCGATCACGATGACGTTGGGGTTGTGGTACGGGATGTTGGCGCGGCCAAAGACTTCGACGTTGAACAGGCGGTCGTAGGCGCGCATCTGGGATTTGTGCAGGGCCTTTTTGGCGACGCGTGCAAAGGCCGGGTTGACCGGGATTTCGCCCACTTTTGCGACGGTGGAAGTGCTGGTGGAGATTTTGACCAGCGCGGTGGAGGCGTTGTCTTTGCCGGCAAGCAGATCCTGGAGTTCGCCGACGGTCTGGATTTGCGTGAGCTGTGCGGACGGGATGTGGAATCCGCGTGTTTCCAGGATGCTGGCGAGTTCGATGACCATGAGGCTGTCGAAGCCGAGGTCGTCCTGGAAATGGGTGGCATTGTGGATGCGTGCCGGGTCGAAATCGGCGAGTTTTCCGATGGCGTTGTCGAGCCATGCCCAGGTGGTGTCTTCGATATCGGCGGGAAGCTCGGCCTGTTCTTCGGCGGCCATGAGGCGTTCGAGGATTTTGACGACGTCGCGGCGCAGGATTTTGCGCGTGGCGGTTCGTGGGAATTCCTCGTCCCAGAAACGGATGATCTGCAGACGGTTGTGGGCAGCGACGCGTGCGCCTTCGACGCGGAGCCATTCGCGGATGGCTGCACGGGTTTCGGCGATTTGTTCGGCGGTGGCGTCATCGTCGAGCGTGGGGCGGATCAGGCAGGCGACGCGTTCGGCGCCGTTGCCGTCGGGGATGCCGACGATGGAGAACTCTTCGACGTGCGGGCAATCCGCGTAGAGTTCTTCGAGTTCGTCGGGATATACGTTTTTGCCGCCGGAAGTGATGATGACTTCTTTTTCGCGTCCGACGATGGTGAGGCGGCCTTTGGAGTCGATGCGGCCGAGGTCGCCGGTGTGGAGCCAGCCATCCTGGACGGCTTTGTGGGTTTCTTCTTCGCGTCCCAGGTAGCCGAGCATGACGTTGGGGCCGCGGGCGATGATTTCGCCGACGCCTTCGAGGTTGGGATCTTTGATGTCGATTTCGATGCCGGGCAGGGCGCGGCCGACGCTGCCGGGATAGAAGCCCTGGTCGGGGCGGTTGACGGTCAGGACGGGCGCGGCTTCGGTGAGGCCGTAGCCTTCGTAGAGGTCAAATCCCATGCCGTAGAAGGCTTTGAGGACGTTTTCGGGCAGGGCGGCGCCGCCGGAGATCAGGTATTTGATGCGGCCGCCGAAGCCCTGGTGGACGACGCCAAAGAGGGTCGGGCCGAGGTTGATTTTGAAGCGTTCGCGCAGGGTTTTGTTGATTTCGAGCAGATTGTTGAAAATTGCGCGTACAGGTGCGGGTGCGTCGTCGATTTGTTGTTCGACGCGGCGGTGCAAGAGCTGCCAGAGCGCGGGTACGCCGATGAGGGCGGTGACGCGTGTGGACTTTAGGGCGGAGCTGAGTTCGTCGCCGGAGATTTCTTCTAAGTAGGTGATGGTGGAGCCACGCGACAGCGGCATCAAAAATCCGCAGGCGAATTCAAACGTGTGGTGCAGGGGCAAAACGCTCAAGAATCCGTCGCGCTCGTTGATGCGGAAGGTCTGGTTGAGGCTTGCCAGCAGGTTCGTGAAGTTCTGGTGCGTGAGCATCACACCTTTGGGGTTTCCGGTGGTGCCGGAGGTGTAGATCAGGCTGGCGAGCGGTTTGCCGTCGCTTGCGGCTTTGACGAGTGCAGTGGAAATGGCGTCGTCTGTGGCCGCGGCGGCATCGGCGGCTGCGTCGACGACTTCGGTGCCAAGCGCCAGGGTAAAGAGCTGGCTGAAGCTGACGACGTGTGCGGGCAGGCCGGCACTGGCGAGGCTTTCGGTGAGTTCCTGGCCGAGTTTCTCGAGGACAGCGTCGCTGAGGATGATGCATTGTGCGCGGCTTGAGAGTGCGACGTTGGTGATTTGCTGCGCGTTGGAGGCGGAGTCGACGGGGACGCCGATGCCGCCGGATTTGAGGATGCCGAAGTAGGCCATGCCCCATTGCGGGCGGTTTTCGCCGACGAGCAGAACGGGGCGGCCAGTAGTGACGCCGACGCCTTTGAGGAAGTTTGCGGCACGTTCGGCGCGCTGGTGGAGTTCGGCGTAGGTGTAGCGCTCGGTAATGCCGCCGTGGTGGTGTTGCATGGCGACGCGGTTTGCGAAGTTGTACGTGCTTGCGTCAAACAGGGCGACGAGGTCGTCGTAGGTGTAAACTTCTTTGTTGTTTTCGCGGAACTTCGCGTCAAGCTCCGGGTAGGAGTGGCGTGCGAGTCCAGGGATGTGGACGTCGAGCCAGTAGGTGCGCCAGTCGAGGTCTTCGATGGGCGAGCCGTAGCGCTCGCGTTCGGCGGCATTCAAGGTGCTGGCCAACTCGCCGATATTTCGGGCGATGAAGGTCAGCTTGTTGTCGTAAATGAAGGGCATGAACAGCTCGAAGATTTTCGAGATGGTCGTGGTGGTGGACTCGACCTGGCGCGTGGTCTTTTTGACGGCGTCGAGTGCTTTGCCGACGCCTCCCATGCTGCGGGTGGGCATGCGGTCGATGAGTCCGGAGATGCCGGACAGAGCGCGGTTGATGGCCGGGGCAGAGCGGGATTCGAAGGTTTTTTTGTCGACGGCGCTGCTTTCGAGCGATTTTAAGACGATTTTTTTCCAGCCGGGCGTTTTGACTTCGCGGTCGATGAGTTTTCGGCTTGCGAGCGAGGTCAGTTCGACGAAGCGCTCGACGGTTGCCGGGTTTTTGTCGCTTGAGCCCAGGTGGTAGACGTCGTGCTGGCGTTTTTGGATCAGTGCCGCGGCGACAGCGATCATGGCGCCGGCGACGTGGTCGACGGGGATGACGTCGAGGACGAGTCCGTCGCGGGTCGGAACGAAGCGGTGGCCTTTGTAGATCAGATAGCAGAGTGGAGCGGTGGTGTTGATGCCTTCGTTCCAGCCCGGCGACGGGTAGCTCAGGGAGCTTTCGATGATGGCGGGGCGCACGATCGAGAGGTTGATCTCGTCGGAGGCGGCGGCCAAAAGGCGTTCGCCGAGCGATTTGGTGTAGGTGTAGATGTTGGGCCAGCCCCAGTGTCGTGCGCGTTCGCGGCCTTCGAGCGAGAGGGTGCGTGTGATCCAGTTGTCGCGGATTTTGCGGTAGGCTTTGTCGTAGGCTTTTTGATCGTTGGGATCAAGGTTTTCTTTCTTGAGTTTTTCGCGGGTTTCGAGAGCGAAGCGGCTCTGGTGTTCCTGATCATCGGCGAGTGCTTCGGTGCGTGCGATGAGGTTTAAGCAGTCTTCGATTTCGCGTTCGGCGTCGTATTCGACTTTGAGTTTGTCGTAGGCAGGGTAGACGGTGGGGCCAGGGAAGATTTCCGGCGAGGGTTTGTCGGTGATTCCGGCGACAAAGCAGGTGGAGATGTGTTGGAGTGATGCGTGGTTTCCGCCGAGCCGGATGAAGTTCAGGATGTTGTGGACGGCGAGTGTGTTGATTTCCAGGGCATTGCGCAGGTTGGGGTTGAAGTTGGTCAGACCTGCGGAATGGATGAAGACGTCGAGGTTGCTGGAGATTTCCCGGGCCTGTTCTTCGCTCAGGCCAAGATGGGGCATGGTGACGTCGCCGGCGAGGACGGTGATTTTGTCGTTGAGAAAGTCGAGGTAGCCGTCGCCGTAGATTTCCTGGAGGGGTTCCAGAGCGCCGGAGGGCGCGATGGTTTTCAGGAAGCGGTCCTGAGCGCTTTCGGTGCGGCCGGAGCGGATCAAAAGATAGATTTGATCGATGTCGGCGTGAAAGCGGAGCAGCATGGAGAGCGCGACTTTGCCGAGAAAACCGGTGGTTCCGGTGATCAGTACGCGGCGGTGCCGCATGGTTTCTGCGATCGACCAGGAAGCCTCGGCGGGAGTCAGCTCGGCACCATTTGCCGGGCTGTACTCTGCTGCGGAGACTTGCTCGCCGGTAGCGAGCGTGGCTGTACCGTTTTTACCGTTTACGTACTGGGAATCGTGGCCGTTTTTGTGGTTCGACATGTTCATTTCCTGCAATCAAGCCGTGAAAGTCGGCAGAGTCGCGACGGGTTTTTGAAACTCAGGTGACGTCCGCAATAACAAAGGGAGGATGGTGCATGAGCGTGATGCTGGGGTCTTTGTCCTGCAGCTCGTCGTTGTCTTTGTTGTCTTCTTTGTAGAATTCGCGGGCCATATCGAGGGCTTCGTCCATGGTTTTGGCCTGGAGCCAGCCGAGGCGTTCGGGGACGTGGTCGTTTTCGGCGCCGACGACGATGACGCGGCCCACGTGTGCCTGGCCGTTTTCGGCCCAGTACCACATGTAGAAGGGGTGTACGCCGTGGTAGGCGTTTCCGGTGCGGTACATCTGGATGTAGTTGGGGTTGGTGGCGAATTCTTTTTCCCAGCGTTCCTGCATTTCCATGGAATCGCGGGTCATGGGAAGGATGCGGTTGAAGAATTCGATGTAGCTGGGGTGATGCTCGGGATCAAACTCATCGTAGCAGGGATGGGTGATGATCAGGGTGCCGCCCTTTTTGATGACGGGTTTGCCGCGGTACATGTTGAAGAAGTAGCCCAGGGCCATGACGCGTACGAGCAGCGGATTGAGGATGGAGTTGACGTTGTACGGGCTTTCAAAGGGAATGCCGTAGACGACGATATCGGACTGGCCCTCGACTTTGACGGCGTGTTGCTGCCAGCATTTCTGGAGGGTTTTTTCGTGCACGGCCTGGGTTTCGCCGGCAAAGCAGCCGATCAGGCCGTAGTCGGCGGGGACTTTGTGCATGAGGGCGCGTTTGGCCGGGCGGGGCAGTTTTTTGAGTGCCCACTGCATGCTTTTGAACTTCATCTGGTCGGACGGTGTCCAGTCGTCTTCCGGGGTGGCCAGAAACGCCATGGAATCATCGTACATCTTGTTGTTGAGGGCGGTTTCAATGTGGAAGACGTTGATCTTCTCGTTGAAGATTTTGCCCATCCGCGTGTTGGAGTTGTAGAGCGCGGAGTTTTCCGGGTCCATGTAGGAGTCGGATTTGAGGATGGTTTTGGGGTTGTGGTGGTGCGTGATGCTTTTGTAACCGGAGAGGCCGGTTCCAATGGATTTGTAGCCGCCGTTCATCGGAACGTAGTTGACGTTGACGTAGATCAAGAGGTCACTTTCGGCGACGCGGCGCACGACCTGGACGTGCTCGTTGTGGCGCGTCATACCGATGACGACCATGTTTTCCTGGTCTTCGGCATCCATGTTGTAAAGCTTTTTGGGCCAGTATTCGGCGAAGACTTCGGGGCCGACCATGCGTTTGATCTCGGCCGCGGTCATCGGGCGATGCAGGGCAAGTGCGACGATGATCTCGATGTCTTCCACGCCGTGATCTTTAAGCATCGGCAGAATGATTTCGAGAACGGTCTGGCGGATGTCAGGGGTTTTCATCGGCGGCAGCGGAACGCTGATGTCGTCCAGCGCGATGGTGACTTTCATGCCGGGCTTAAGCTGGGCGTAGAGCGGGGGCACGCCGCCTTCGGGATTGTTGATTGCGTAGCGAATCGCAGCACCCCGGTTCTCGATCGGCTTCATCGGCGGATTGGGATAAATCACGCGTGTGCCGGCCGGAAACTTGGCCGTGATAAAGTCTTCGCCGTAGTGCAGATAGCGCGGGGCGGAGTCGTCATCGAGAAAACGTACGGGGTTAAATGGCTTATTTGAATCAGTCATTCCGATCCTTTTACAGTCGTATAGATAGACAGTCGTATGAAAGTTTTAGGTCAGGCGCGTGCATGCGGATGCCTGGGAATCAAAGCGATTCTATCCGGACGCGATTACATCAAATCGATGATGGGCCAGTTGTAAGCGCGTGCATTGGTGCGCATGCGAAAATCTGGATTGACGGCGCAGGGATTGCCGACGACCGAGAGCAGCGGGATGTCCGAGCCGCTGTCGGCGTAGGCAAAGGAGCCGTCCAGGTCGTAGCCGTGTTTTTCGGCGTACTGACGTACCCAGAGCGCTTTGTTGGCGCCGGCGATCATCGGCGGCTTGAGGCGGCCAGTCGCGTAGCCGTCTTTAATCTCCAGGGAGTTTGCGACAAAGTCGTCGAAGCCCAGATAGTCGGCCAGTGGTTTTGTGACGACGTCGAGCGCGCCGGTGACAATGATCTGGTCGTGGCCCTGGTCGCGTGAGCGCTGCACGAACTGGGCAGCGTTGCGAAAAATATTGGGTTTGATGACTTTCTCGAAAACTTCTTCGCCGAGCACAATCAGGCGGTCTTCGCTAAAGCCTGCGTAATTCTTGTAGAAATGCTCGTTGAAAACGCGGCGATCGAATTTGTCAGCAAGCCAGTAAAACGGCAGGCTGGCGACCAGGCCGGTGGTTTTGGTGAGCTTATCGGACAGGCGCGGCGTGTTGAGCGCGTAATATGCGTAGGCGTGGACGACGTTGGTTTTGATGAGCGTGCCGTCTACGTCGTAGAAGGCCGCAGTGCGTCGTTTCGCGTTTTGAACAGTCATAGAGCTTGATTCCGTTGTTAAAAATCAATGCGTTTATCGAGCTTTTGGCTGCGCAGGGGCCGTCACTGAAAACCGGGGGATTGCGCAAGGTTGCACTAGATAGGTTCTTCCTTAAACCGTTGTCAAGCGGGCTGATTTTATGACTGATGAGTCAGGGCAGTGGGCGGGCGGCGGGTCTGCGGCGGTCCTAAATCGACGCTAGCTGCGTTGCCGTTCGCTCGATGGCCATCCAGGCCACCGTCGCTCCGGAAGCCTTGCTAGCCCCGATTTATGACTCGCCGCAGACGTTGGGTGGCAGGGGATGTTGGACGGGGGGAGGAGGAGCAGACCGAGCAAAGACGCTGCCAAGGTAAAAGGCGCACGCGAAGGCGCGAAGGCGCGAATTTCGCGAAGAGAAGGGAAGGAAAAGGCAAGGTTTGGATGTGTGCACCCGCGTAGCGGGGCCTCTGGCCCCAGCGGAGCGCGTGGGTCGTTCTAGCCCCGGGCCTCTGGCCCGGGGATCGTTGCGAACCACCCGGTTTTCCGATCGTCGTTGCGCGAGTTGTCGTGAATTGCGTTGAGGAAAAGCATGGCGAAGGGAAAGGTAAAGGCACGGAGGGGGCGTGTGGGGTGAGTTTTGAAATGAATTGGTTTGTGGGATCGCTTGTGGCGGCAGATTTGGGGGAGTTTGGATTTGAAGTTCGCTTGCCGCGAGGGATTTGGAGAAGACTGGTTTGTGGGATCGCTTGTGGCGGCAGATTGAAGGGATTTGGCACCGGCGTGGTGGTGGCAAAAGGCTTGTGGCGGGAGATTAAGGGGAGGTGGTGTGGCAAAATGCTTGTGGCGGGAGATTGAGGGGAGTTTGGATTTGAAGATCGTACGATTCTCGGTTTTTGAGTCATGATTACAAAAGTGCGGTGGTTGTGGGCGTGGGGGAATGGGGATATAAACGGGGTTCTGGTGATACGGTGGTTTTGGCGCCGTGTTTAACGTGAGTCGTGGGTCGAAGATGGATGTGCAGCAGCTTTTGAAGAGAGTTGGGGAGCAAGCGGAGGGGCTGTTTGCGCGTGGTTCGAGGTATCAGATCGAGAAAGTCACGGTGGTGGTGGCGTTTGTTGTGTACTTTCTGGTGATGGGAACGGTCGGGTGGATTTTTGGTGGGAAAGATCCGAGTACGAATTCGCTGGGGGCGGAATTTGGTGTGGGGGAGCTGGGGCAGCTCAAGCAGCAGCTTTTCTTTGTGGAAAATACGGGGCGGGGTGCGTGGACGAATGTGCGGGTCGTGATCAATGGCCGGTATGTTTATACGGCTGAGCGGCTGGAGGGGCGGGAGCGGTTGGTGTTGCAGCCGAGCGAAGATCTGGCGGATTTTTTCTATATTCCTCGGCCGTGGGGGCGGGAGGAGTGGGAAGGGCTGGTGGAGGAGGCCAGGCCGGGGCCGAAGGCGCCTAAGACGGTGAAGCCTGAGCTGGTGCAGATTCGGGCTGCGGAAGGGCGGGTTGATATTGAGCCGGGGAAGGCTGCTTCGCCGTGAATGATGTGGGCAGCGTGTGTGTTTGGCCTGATGTTGGTATGGCTCGGCTGAGCGTATTGGTTTGCCCGTAAACCGCAGGAAATCATGCAGCAAGACAAGTTTGTGAAGCCCCGGCGCGATGCGCGGGGGGGTGTTTATATCCATGTGCCGTTTTGTGCGCGCCTGTGCCCGTATTGTGATTTTGCGGTGACGGTGAAGGCGGAGATTCCGCATCGTGCGTATGCGGATGCGTTGCTGGCGGAGTTTTCGGCGCGGGCCGAGGCGCTGGATGGGCGTAATGTGAAGACGATTTATCTGGGTGGGGGAACGCCGTCGCTCTGGGATCGTGGTGAGTTGCGGCGCGTGCTGGATGTGGTGCGGGCGCGGTACGGGGTGGGCGATGATATTGAGATTACGCTGGAGGCGAATCCGAATCAGATCGATGCGGTGGCGCTCAGGGAGTGGAAGGCGGCGGGGATCAACAGGCTGAGTATCGGGTGCCAGAGTTTTCAGCCGCGGATGTTGAAGGCGCTGCGGCGCAATCACAGTGCGCAGGAGGCGGTGCAGGCGGTGGAGCGTGCGCTCGGAGCGTTTGAGAAGGTTTCGCTGGATGTGATGTTTGGCGGGCCGGGGCAGACGCTGGAGGAGTGGGGGCTTGATCTGGCGCAGCTCGGGCGGTTTGAGGGGTTGAGTCATGTGAGCGCGTACAGTCTGACGGTGGAGCCGGGGACGGCGTTCTGGATTCGGCAAAAGCGGGGGACGTTGCAAATTGCGGAAGAAGATGTGGCGGCAGAGATGATGGAACAGCTTGTGGAGTATCTGGCGGGGCTGGGGCTGGAGCGCTACGAGGTTTCGAGTTTTGCGCGGCCGGAGGCGCGGAGCGCGCATAATTCGAATTATTGGTTGGGCGGGGAGTATCTGGGGCTGGGCGTGGGAGCGCATAGTTTTCGGCTGGAGCCGGGGGGAGGCGGGGCGGATGTGGTGCGGCGTAATAATCCGCGGAAGCTGGATGTGTATATGGCGGCGCCAGAGAAGGCGGCCGAAGTTGAGCGCTTGTCGGCGTATGATCATTTGCTGGAGCGGTTGTTTCTGGGCGTGCGAACGGCGTGGGGACTGGATTTTGAGGAGATTCGGCATCAGTTCGGCGGGGTGATCGGGGAGGATGTGTTGGGTCGGGCAAGGGAGCTGTTGGAGGAGATGGTGAGGGAGGGATTTTTGGTGGGGGAGAGCGTTTTCAGGCCGACGGAGCCGGGGTTTCGGTTTGCGGATACGCTGGCGGAGCGGTTTTATACGGCGTTGTGAGGGAAAGGCGCGGCAAAGGCAAAAGGCGCACGAGAAGGCGCGAAGGCGCGAATGTCGCGAAGGAAGAGCTTAAGGGAAAGGCGGAAAGGCGTGTCTCGCGCGAAGCCGCGAAGGAAAAGCACTGCAAAGGCAAGAAAGGCGAAGAAAGGCAAAGGCAAAAGGCGCACGCGAAGGCGCGAAGGCACGAATTGCCGCGAAGGAAAGCAAAGTAAGGAAAGAGCAAAGACGGGTGGAGGGTGGTCAATGCGGCGGCTCGCCCCCGGTCGGACGTGGCTCGTAGAGGCGGCCAGGGGGGGCAAAGATCTGTTGAAGGATGAGGATTTTTCCTCGAGCGGGCGTGATGGAAAGGATGTTAAATAAACCTTTTTGGGTGTGGGGCCGTTTGTAGTAGCGTGGCGGCGTGAAGCGCGTTGACGATTTTTGCATTGAGTTCGTTTTGGAGAGCGAGTGATGAATAGAAGCTGGCGTGTGTGGGTGTGTTGTCTGGTGGTGGGCGTGCTGGTGGGTCTGGTTTGGAGCTGCCGGCCGGATCCTAAAAATATTACAGAGCAGCAGTTGGATGGGGCTGTGGACGAGGGGCAAAAGGAGGGGTCTGTGAAATTCACTGAGTCTGGCGTGACGTATATTGACCTTCGTGAGGCAGCTTCGAGCGGTTTGAAAGAGGAAGGCACGGGTGTGCTGCGCACAGTTGCGGCGAACGGTCTGGAAGAGGCTCGGCTGAAGGATATTTACAGGCGTTTGCCGGCGTTGGTGGCGGAGGAGGATGATGCGACGGAGTTTTTGCGCCGTGTTGGAACGAAGCCCCGGCCGCGGACGGGTGAGACGGTGGTGGGTGAGTTTCCGCCGGCCAGTGAGCGGGCAAAGCCGGTTGTGGATGTGCCGGCGGGGCCGCTTGAGGTGGTGCGCTTTCAGCCGGAAGGAGAGGTTGCGGGTGCGCCGCGGGTGAGTGTGACGTTTTCGCAGCCGATGGTGGCTGTGACGTCGCATGCGGAGACGGTGGCAAAGGGTGTGCCGGTGGAGCTGAATCCGCAGCCGGCGGGAACCTGGCGCTGGATCGGGACGAAGACGTTGCTGTTTGAGCCGAGCGCGGATGCGTTTGCGATGGCAACGGAATATACGTTGCGTGTGCCGGCGGGAACGAAATCGGCGGTGAAAAATGGTGGGGTGCTGGCGAAGGATTTTGTGGGGACGTTTGCGACGGCGCCGCTGGAGGTGGTGCGGATGTATCCGGAGGGTGGGCCATCCGGGTTGGAGCCGGTGATTTTTCTGGAGTTCAACCAGAAGGTTCAGAAAGAGGCGTTGTTAAAGCACGTGCAGGTCAGGATGAATGGCGCTGTGCAGGAGATTCGGCTGGCGCGTGCGGATGAGATTGAGGCGGATTCGGTGGTTTCGCGGCTGGTTCAGTCGGCAAAGGCAGAGAGCTGGCTTGCGATTCGGGCGAAAAAGGCATTTGAGCCGAAGCAGTCTATTGATGTGACGGTGATGAAAGGGGCGGTATCGGCGGAAGGGCCGCGGGTAACGGAGAAAGCTCAGACGCGGAAGTTCGCTACGTATGGTGATTTTCATCTGGTGCGCTCGCACTGTGGCTGGGCGGATGAATGTCGTCCGGAGGATGAATTTCAGTTGCAGTTTTCGAATCCACTGGATGTAGAGCAGGATCTGGATGCGTTGATTCAGATCGAGCCGGAAATCAAAGATTTGACGATTGCGGGGTATTCTCAGCAACTCACGATCATGGGGCGTAAGCAGGGTCGGACCCGGTATACGGTTCGTGTTTCGGGAGCGTTGCAGGATTCTTTCGGGCAGAAGTTAGGGGAAGACAAGGAGGTCACGTTCGAGGTTGGTGAGTCGGAGCCTTATGTGTTGCAGGGCGATAGTCCGATGGTCGTGCTCGATCCGGCGGGTAAACCGACGTATTCGGTTTATACGATGAACTGGAAAGAAATTCGGGTGAAGGGTTATCGGGTAACGCCGGAGGACTGGCCGCAGTATCTGGAGCATATGGCGTGGAATAGTAAGACGCCGATGCCGGGGATGCTGGTTTTTGAGAAGGTTATAGAGCCTCAGGGGGAGCCGGACCGGTTGACGGAAACGGTGATCGATTTGTTGCCGGCGCTTGGTCGTGATGGTCTGGGGCACATGGTGCTCGTGGTCGATCCGGCTAATTCTCGGGATGATGAGGAGGACAATGACGACGATTATCGCAGAGGGTACTGGGAGCAGCCGGCCAAGTACTGGATTCAGTCGACGCGGATAGGACTGGATGGCTATGCCGACTCGAGTGGACTGCATGTGTGGGCGACGTCGCTTGAGGACGGTACTGCGCTTGAGGGGGTGGAGATTGTCGTCGGCGGCCAGGGCTCTGTGGTGAAAACCGGGGCGAATGGTCTGGTGAGTGTGGCGGCAGAGCAGGTTGTGGAGAAGAAGGGGTATCTGCTGGCTAAAAAGGGGGCGGACACCGCGCTGCTGTCGGAAAATTTGTACGGGTATAGAAGTGGCCTGGCGCACTGGCATTTGCCGCAGGTTCAAGATCAGGTGCGCTGGTACGTGCTTGATGATCGGAAGATGTATAAGCCGGGAGAGTCGGTACGTATTAAGGGGTGGACGCGTTTGATTGAGGGCGGTCCTGCGGGTGACGTCGAGCTTGTGAAGGGGGCAAAGCAGGTCACGTTTGCGGTGAGGGATGCGCGTGGTGTTGAATTTGCGAAGGGCAAGGCCGCGGTGTCGGAAACGGGCGGATTTGATTTCAAGGTGGAGATTCCGGACGGAGCTAATCTTGGTTATGCGTATGCTGAACTGGTGCTGGACAAGGGGCCGGAGTACTCGAATCGGCATACGCATGCGTTCCAGATTCAGGAGTTCCGCCGGCCGGAGTTTGAGGTTTCGGCGCATGTTGAGGAAGGGCCTCATTTCCTGGGCGAGGATGTAAAAGCCAGTGTGGAGGCCGCTTATTTTGCGGGCGGTGCGCTGGGGGATGCGGCCGTTTCCTGGCAGGTGATTTCGCGTCAAGGGCGGTATGCGCCGCCGAATCGTAGTGAGTATGAGTTTGGTCGCTGGGTACCGTGGTGGTGGGGTGGTATTGCCAGTTACGGGCGTCCGGGTGGCGAGGAAGTAAGCAACCTGGCGGGAAAAACGGATATGGCGGGTGAGCATACGATTGCGATGGGCTTTCGCTCGTTTGAGGAGCCGTTGCCGTTGTCTGTGGAGGCCGTGGCGGGTGTGCAGGATGTGAATCGGCAGACCTGGCAGGCGCGCACATCGTTGCTGGTGCATCCGGCGGATGTGTATGTGGGCTTGCGTGACGACGAGATGTTTGTGGAACAGGGCAAGCCGTTTGAGCTCGGTGTGATCGTCACAGATCTGGAGGGGCGTCTGGTTGCGGGACGTGATGTTGAGGTGGTTTCGCACCGTTTGAAGTGGACGTATTCGCGGGGAGACTGGAAGCAGGAAGCGGTGGATGAGCAGCGTTGTGTGATTGTATCTAAAGAGGAAGAGACGCTGTGTAGTCTGAAGACGACGGAGGGTGGGACGTATCGCATTCGTGCGGTGGTTAAGGATGCGCAGGGACGCAAAAACCTGACGGAGCTGACGCGCTGGGTTGCGGGCGGGGAGGATAAGCCGGCGCGTGGCGTTGAGGAAGAGGAGCTGTTGCTGATTGCGGATAAGCAGGAGTACGCGATTGGTGATGTGGCTGAGATTCTGGTTCAGGCGCCGTTTTATCCGGCGGAGGGTCTGGTGACGTATTCTCGTGACGGGATTGTTCGTCAGGAGCGGATTACGGTGGATAAGCCGGGGACGGTGGTGAAGGTGGAAATGCTGGAGGCGTATTTGCCGAATCTGCATGTGCGGATTGATCTGAACGGCGAGGCGCCGCGGCGCGATGCGGCGGGTAAGGTCGATGAGACGTTGCCGAAGCGGGTTGCTTTTGCGACCGGTCAGGTCAATCTCTCGCTGTCCAAGGAGACGCGTCGACTTGTGGTTGAAGTAACGCCGGGGGAGAAGGCGTCGTCGCCGGGCAGTCCGGCGGATGTCGAAGTGGTCGTGCGCGATCATGCGGGCGAGGCGGTTGCGGATAGTGATTTGCTGGTCTTTGTGGTGGATGAGGCGGTATTGGCGTTGTCGAATTATACGCTGGCTGATCCGCTGGAGGTTTTTTACGGGGACCGGGCAGACATTGTGAATGTGTATCGGAGTCGCGGTTATGTGTTGCTGGCCGATCCGGACACGATGGCGGCTATGGAGGGTGATGGGGATAGGTTTGAATCCGGGCATGGGGGCATGGCTGCGGGTGGTGGGGTGAGGGAAAAGCGTATGGCGATGGCAGCGCCGATCATGGAGTCGGCCGTGGCTATGGACAATGTGGCGGACGATGGCGGTGATGCGATTGCGCTGCGCGAGAATTTTGATGCGCTGGCGGCGTTTGAGCCGACGTTGCGCACGGATGCATCGGGTCGGGCGAAGATTTCGTTTCAATTGCCGGATAATCTGACGCGTTATCGTGTGATGGCGGTTGCGTTTTCGGGCAAGCATGATTTTGGCACGGGCGAGTCGAATATGATTGCGCGTTTGCCGTTGATGGTGCGTGCTTCGGCGCCGCGGTTTTTGAATTTCGGGGATCAGTTTGAGTTGCCGGTCGTGGTGCAGAATCAGACGGACGCTGCGATGGAAGTCGATGTGGCGGTGCGTGGCACGAACATTGCGTTTGTGGGCGGCGCATCGAAGACGGAAGCTGGTGCGAAAGTTACGGTTCCGGCGCAGGATCGGGTGGAAGTCCGGTTTAAGACGAAGACCGAGAAGGCGGGCACGGCGCGTTTTCAGGTTGGTGTGAGTTCTGGAACGGGCGATGCGGCGGTGTCGGATGCGATGCAGTTTACGGTTCCGGTATGGACGCCGGCGACGACAGAGGCATTTGCGACGTATGGCGAAGTGGATACTTCGGACGTGGTTGTGCAGTCGGTTGTGATGCCAGGCGGTGTGTTTGAGCAGTTTGGTGGACTGGAGCTGACGACGTCTTCGACGGAGTTGCAGGCGCTGACGGATGCGTTCATTTCCTTGATGAATTATCCGTTCAATTTTGCGGAGCAGATTGCGTCGCGGATGCTGGCGATTGCTGCGTTGCGTGATGTGTTGACGGCTTTTGAGGCGGAAGGCATGCCTTCGAAGGAGGAAATTGCCGAGGCGATGGCGCGTGATCTGGAGATTCTGGAGCAGTTGCAGCATCGTGATGGCGGCTTTGGCTACTGGACGCGTGATGAGAAGTCGTATCCGTATGTGAGTGTGCATGTGGCGCATGGCTTGCGGCGTGCAAAGAACATGGGGTTTGCGGTGCCGGAGCGGTTGCTGACGCGCTCGGAGCAATATCTGGAGAATATCGAGAAGCATGTTCCGGAGATCTATGGTCCGAAAGCGAAGAATGCGGTGGTGGCCTATGCGTTGTATGTGCGCGATGTGGGCGGCAAGCCGGATCTGGCGGCGACGCGGGCGTTGTTTGCGCGTGAGAATTTGGACGATCTGACGCTTGAGGCCAGGGGTTGGATTCTGGCGGTGCTGGCCAAAGATCCGCAGTTTGAGGCAGGGCGCAAAGTGATTTTGCGGGATTTGAACAATCGCGTGCAGGAGACGGCGGCGACGGCGCAGTTCGGGAGCGATTACGGGGATTCGGCCTGGTATATGCTGTACACGTCGCGGCGCACGGATGGTGTTTTGTTGGATGCGCTGATTGCGGCAAATCCGCAGAGTGATTTGATTCCGAAACTAGTGCGTGGGCTGCTGGCGCATCGCTCGAAAGGGCAGTGGGGGACGACGCAGGATAATGTGTTTGCGCTGCTGGCGTTGGAGCGGTACTTCAAGGTTTTTGAGAAGGAGACGCCTGATTTTGTGGCGAGCGCGTGGCTTGGCGAGCAGTTTGTGGGTGAGCAGCGGTTTAAGGGGCGGACGACGGAGCGGCAGCATGTGGATGTGCCGATGGCGTATCTGGCGGCTGAGCGTGAAGGCGGGCAAGATGGAGCGATAGATTTTGCGCTTCAGAAGGAAGGCAAAGGCCGGATGTATTATCGGTTGGGGATGCGTTATGCGCCGAAGAGTCTGGTTCTGGAGCCGGCGGATCATGGATTTGCGGTCGAGCGGGTGTATGAGGCTGTGGATCACCCCGAGGACGTCAAGCAGCGCAAGGACGGTGTGTGGGAAGTTCGTGCGGGTGCGCGGGTGAAGGTGACGGTGACGATGGCAACGCCGGCGCGTCGTTATCATGTGGCGCTGGTGGATATGTTGCCGGCTGGTTTTGAGCCGTTGAATCCGGCGCTTGCGGTGACGACGCTTCCGGCGGATGCGGGTGCTATGAACGGTGGCCGCGGTGGTTATAGCTGGTGGTGGGGGCCGTGGTACGAGCATCAGAATCTGCGTGATGAGCGTGTGGAGGCGTTTTCGTCGCTGGTGTGGGGCGGCGTTCAGACTTACACGTATTATGCGCGTGCGACGACTCCGGGTGAGTTTGTGGTGCCGCCGGCGAAGGCCGAGGAGATGTATCATCCGGAGACGTTTGGCCGGAGCGGCAGCGACCGGGTGATTGTGAAATAAACGAGCAAGCGAGCGATTTATGCGGCAAAGGAGTTGGCTGACGGGATTGGTGCTGGGCCTGTGTCTGGGGGGACTGGGCGGCGCCATTCTGAGCACGGCGGTTGTGGCGCGGGCTGATAACCAGGACGGTGAGCGGGTGCGCGTGGTTCATGACACGCGCGCCGTTCACAAGATCGATCCGGAAGGTCTGGTGCGGGCGGTGCTGCTGGCGCGCGGGCAGAATGCGTATGTGGGTAAGCTGGTCTTGCAGGCTCAGGCGCAGGTGCCGCCGCGGCGCAGTTCAACGGAAGAGTATCTGTACATCATTGATGGGAGCAGTGTGATGACGGTGAACGGCCAGAGTTATATCATCGGGCCGAACATGGCGGTGTATATTCCGGCGGGCGGCGAGGTGAGTTTTATTGTGGGGAGTGAGCCGCTGGTGGCGGTACAGGTGTTTGCGGGGCCGGAGCCGGCGGGGATTTACAACGATTGGAAGTCGTATGATGCGTCGGTGCCGGAACGGCCGCGGCGCAAGAGGCGGGTGCCGCAGAAGCAGTCGATGTTGGGGGACGGCGGCGGTCCTAAATCGACGATTGCTGTGCCGTAGACGTTGGGAAGAAAAGGCACGGCAAAGGCAAGAAAGACAAAGGTAACAGGCGCAAATTGTCGCGAAGGAAAGCAAAGGTAAGGGAAAGAAAGTCAAAGGTTTGTGGACGTTACGGAATGTTGTTTTTTTGAGGAGAGAAAGATGATGGAGCGTTTTGTGGGTGTATTGGGTCGTCGGGGATTGATGTTGTTGGTGTTGGCATTGGTTGCGATGCTGGCAGGTGCGTGCGGTTCTTCAGATAATGACAAGGGCGGAGGAAATAATAGTGGCGAGAACAGCCGGGATACGGGAGGCAGCGGTACGGATGATGCGGGTGGTACGGATGATGAGGAAGATGGCAGCGGAGAGGGGTTGAGGGGGACGTTTGATTTTGGTGTGTCGGGCGCTCTTGAGGGGACGTTGCGGGCAGGGAAAACAGGGGGCGGATATTTCCAGCTTGATAAGGAGAGTAATTATTGTGCGCTGGCGTTTTCTGCGCAGGATGTTGAGGGAGAGCAGTCGAATATGATGGTGTATGTCACGGGCTCGGAGTGTCCGGGCGTGGGGACGTATCCGGTGACGGAGAATTCGGAAGCGGCGGCCGATGGAGATACCTGGGTTATGTTGTCGACGGATCGTTCGGGGACGGCCGCGGTGTATTTTTCGGAGTCGGGGACTCTGGAGATCGTGGAGCGTACGGACAAAAAGATTGTGGGGACATTGACGGGAACGCTTTTGGGCGTGATCGATCCGGCGCCGGTAGAGATTTTGGGGAATTTTGAAGTGTTTTCGGCCGAGTAGGATGGAGGGGATTTGAGCGGGGATCGGGGGGCTTGTGAAAAAAACTCCGGAGAGGTTTTCTCCGGAGATTTTTTGTTTCTTGGGTCTTTTGTTTCTTGGGTCTGGGGATAGAAATCAGGGCCAGTTGAAGAGGCGGGCGGCGTTGTCCCAGACGATTTTGGCGAGTTCTTGGAGGGGGATGTTGCGGGCCTGGGCGATTTTTTCGGCGGTGTGGCGGACGTAGGCGGGCTGGTTGGTTTTGCCTCGGAAGGGAATGGGCGCGAGGTAGGGGGAATCGGTTTCGAAGAGGATGCGGTCTTCGGGGATGCGGGCGGCGATGTCGAGGAGGTCGGCGCCGTTTTTGAAGGTGACGATGCCGGAGAAGGAGATGTGGAAGCCTTGTTCGATGGCTTGTTCGGCGAACTCCGGGGAGCCGGTGAAGCAGTGGATGATGCCGGAGGTGCAGTTTTCTTCGCGGATGAGGCGCATGGTGTCTTCGTCGGCGTCGCGGCTGTGGACGACGATAGGCTTCTGGTGCTTGTTGGCCATCTGGAGGAACTGGCGAAAGACGTGGTGCTGGGTTTCTCTGGGGGCGTAGTCGTAGTGGTAATCGAGGCCGGCTTCGCCGATGGCAACGACTTCGGGCAGGTGGGCGAACTCCTGGTCGATGGTGGCGATGATTTCGGGGGTGGCCATGGAGGCATCGTGGGGATGGATGCCGGCGGTGCAGCGGATCCTATCGGGATGCTGGCGGGCGATGTTGAGGGCGCGGTAGTTGGAGTCGAGGCCGCGGCTTGCGCCGATGGCGATGATGCGGGTGATGTCGGCATCGCGGGCGGTTTGGAGGACTTCGGGGAGGTTTTCGTGAAGGGCGGGAAAGTCGAGGTGTGCGTGTGTGTCGATGAGTTTCATTGTTAATCAGGGAGTTTGGGTGAGGTGTCGGGCAAGTTCTTGGATTTCTGAATCGGGGTGTTGGTTGGCTATTTGATGGATGTGGTCGAGGGTTTCGGGGGTGTTGAAGTCTTTGAGAGCGAGCAGGGCTGTGTCGGCGTGGTAGTCGGTGGAGTGCGCTAGCTGGATGATGTGTGGGATGTGTTCGGTGAGGCCGAGGCGTGCGACCTGACGGATGGCGTAGCCGCGGGCGTCTTTGCGGCGGCTTTGGAGGGCGCTGGCGAGGGCCTGGCGGCCGCGTTCGTGGCCGAGTTCGACGAGTGCGGCGGCGACGCCGACGCGCAGGATGGGGTGGGTCATGCGTCGGTCGAGGGTTTTGATGAGGGCGTCGGTGGCCTGGGTGGCGTTCAGGTAGGCAAGTGCGTGGGCGGCGGCGGCGAGTGTGCGTTCGTCTTTCAGGGCTTTGATAAGCTCGGGGATGAGGTCGTCGGGTGTGTGGAGGGACTGGTCCCGGGCGTTGGCTAGGAGTTCGGCGAGGGCTAGCGAGAGGGCGAGTCGGATGGATCGGGGGATGTTCTGGCGCGCCTGTGTGATGTCGGGGATGAGTTGTTGCCAGTCTCGGGCTGCTGCGATCTGGGCGGCGATGATGGCGATTTCGGGGTCGGTGTCGTGGAGGCGTTCGGCGACGAGCGTGGTGAGGTCGGCATCCTGGACGGCGGGCGATTCGTTGAGGGCGACGAGTGCGTGATAGCGCAGGTCGGCTTCGGGGGCGCGGGCGAGTTGGAGCAGAAGTGTGGCGATTTGAGGATCTGGCGAGGATTTGAGGGCCAGACAGGCGGCGGCGCGGGCGCGGGTCGGGGATTGTGGATCGGTGGCGAACTCCGCGATGATTTTTGCCAGAGGTGCGGACAGATCCAGGCTCAGAGCGTCGGCAGCCAGGTGACGGATGGGTAGGTAGGGATCGTCGAGGGCGGTGAGAAGTTGCGCTTCGAGATCGGTGTGGAAGTCTGGCTCGGCCGCTCGATCGGGCAAGCGCGCGCGCTGGTTGAGCATGAGGTGTAGCTCAGCCAGGCGCGCTTCGGAGTTGAGGATGGAGGTGAGTTGGATGGTCACTTGATGCGTGTTCCGGGTTTGACGTTTTCGGAATATCTGGCGAGTTCGAGTTTGCCGTCGATGGTTTCGGCGGCAAGGATCATGGCTTCGCTTAAGATTCCGAAGAGTTTGGCGGGTTTCAAATTGGTGGCGAGCGCGATGCGCTGTCCTTCGAGGTCTTCGGGGGCAAAGCTTTTGGCGATGCCGGCGACGATGGTGCGGGGTTTTTCTTCGCCGATGTCGGCGGCCAACTTGAGGAGGCGGTCGGCGCCTTCGATGCGTTCAGCTTTGGTGATGAGGCCGACGCGCAGCTCGATTTTGGTGAAGGCGTCGAAATCGACGAGGCCGGCGCCGTCTTTGTCGTCTTGTTTTTTAGCAGCAGTGTCGGCTTTCTTTTGGGAGGTGTCTTTTTTGGAGGCGGCCTTTTTGGGGGCTTCTTCTTTTTTGGCCTCGAACTTGGTGAAGAGGACTTCGGGTTGCACGACAACGGTGCCTTCGGCGAGCAGTCCAAAGGTTTGGAGGGTGCTGAGCTGGTGGTCTTCGGGGTTGTTGAGACCGAATCCGGCCATGATTTTTTTGGCGGTGTGGGGCATGAAGGCGGCGCTCAACACGGCGACGAAACGGATGCCTTCGAGGACGTGGTAGAGGACGTCGGCCAGGCGCTCGAGGTTATTTTCTTTGTGGAGTCGCCAGGGCTGGGTGTTCTGGATGTAGAGGTTGAGTTCGCCGGAGAAAGCGAGCAGACGTTCGACGGCGCGGTGTGTTTCGCAGTGCAGGACGTGGTTGTCGATGTCGGCCACGGCTTTGTGGGCGGCGGCGCGCAGGTTGATGTCGAGTTCTTCGGTGGTTTCGTTGAACTTGCCGAGTTTGCTGTCCAGGAAGCGGCCGGTCATCGCGAAGCTGCGGTTGACCAGGTTTCCGAGGTTGTCGGCCAGTTCCGAGTTGTTGCGTTCCATGATGCGTTCTTTGCTGAAGTTTCCGTCGTTGCCCAGCGGCATTTCGCGCAGCAGGTAGTAACGCAGAACGTCGAGCTCGTATTCGTCGGCGAGCTCAAAGGCGTCGATGAAGTTGCCGCGCGATTTGCTCATTTTTTCGCCTTCGTTGGTCCACCAGCCGTGGGCGAAAATCTGGCGCGGGAGCTCAAGGCCGGCGCTCATGAGGAAGGCGGGCCAGTAAATGGCGTGGAAGCGCAGGATGTCTTTGCCAATGAAGTGGATGTCGGCGGGCCAGAATTTGTTGAATTTGGCTTCGTCCTGGAACGCGCCGATGGCGCTGATGTAGTTGGTGAGCGCGTCGACCCAGACGTACAACACGTGTTTGGGATCTTCGGGCATGGGGATGCCCCACTCAAAGGTGGTGCGGCTGATGCTCAGGTCGCGCAGGCCGCCTTCGACAAAGGCGATGACTTCGTTTTTGCGCGCAACCGGTGCGATGCATCTGGGGTTTTCTTTGTACCAGTTGAGAAGTTTTTCGCCGTAGTTGCTCAGGCGGAAGAAGTAGCTTTCTTCGGCGACCCATTCGACGGGCGATTTGCTGGCGATGGCGATGCCGTCCTGGACTTCGGATTCGTCGTAGTAGGCTTCGTCGGAGGCAGAGTACCAGCCTTCGTATTTGCTCAGGTAGATGTCGCCGGCAGCCAGCATGCGCTCGACCATCGTGGTGACGGCGCGTTTGTGGTCGTCTTCGGTGGTGCGAATGAACCGGTCGTAGGTGATGTCGAGTTTGTCGAAGAGTTCGCGGAATTTGGCGGAGTTGGTGTCGGCCAAATGTTGGGGCGTGATGCCTTGTTTTTCGGCTTCGCGTTGGATTTTGAGGCCGTGCTCGTCGGTGCCGGTCAGCAGGAAGACATCGTCGCCGCGCTGGCGGTGGTAGCGGGCCAGGGCGTCGGAGACGATGGTGGTGTAGGCGTGGCCGATGTGGGGAGCGCCGTTGACGTAGTAAATGGGAGTAGTGATGTAAAAGTTGGACATGGTGGGCTCGGGCTATTTATGTGTATTGAATTTATTTGTTCACAAGTGTTCGCGCGGTGAGGAGTTAGTCGAAGTGGGGGTGGTTTGACAAGTGCTGCGGTTGCGGCGGTCCTAAATCGACGATCGCTTTGCCGTCCTCCTCGGGATGGCCAAAAGCGGCCTATCCCTCCGGGGACGGCTTCGCGCTCCTCGATTTATGACTCGCCGCAGACGTTGGGTCGCGGAGTCGCGAATGGGCGCGAAGGAAAAGGCAAGAAAGGAAAAAGGCGCACGCGAAGGCGCGAAGGCGCGAATTTCGCGAAGGATAGGAAGGGGAGAAGGTGGTGGTGCGGTGTTGGGTGGTGAGCCGGGGGCCGGTTGGGGGATTGTCCCCAGGCGGGTGGGTCTGGATGGGGTGCGGATATGGATGCGTGGGTGCGCGCGGCATCGAGATGCCAGATCAAAGGGTTGTCGAGGGTGTGAAATGGCATCGGGATGCCAGATCAAAGGGTTGGTGGGTGTGTGAAATGGCGTCGGATGCCAGATCAAAGGGTTGTCGAGGGTGTGAAATGGCATCGGGATGCCAGATCAAAGGGTTGCCGAGGGTGTGAAATGGCATCGGGATGCCAGATCAAAGGGTTGCTGAGGGTGTGAAATGGCATCGAGATGCCAGATCAAAGGGTTGCCGAGGGTGTGAAATGGCATCGAGATGCCAGATCAAGGGGTTGTCGAGGGTGTGAAATGGCATCGAGATGCCAGATCAAAGGGTTGGTGAGGGATTGCAGTGGCATCGGGATGCCATTTCAGAGGGTTTGGCGAGGGAGTTAGCTGAATTCGAGGAGTTTTGGGTCTTCGGTGGTGACCCAGGAGCAGATGGGGCAGGTTTCGGGTTTGTGGCCGCGGGCGGGGCAGTATTCGCGGCCGAAGTAGATGATCTGGAGGTGGCGGCGGTTCCAGGTTTCGATGGGGAAGAGGGCTTTGAGGTCGCGTTCGGTTTTGGTGACGTTTTTGCCGTCGGAGAGGCCCCAGCGCCTGGCGAGTCGGTGGATGTGGGTGTCGACGGGGAAGGCGGGGGTGTCGAACCACTGGGTGAGGACGACGCTGGCGGTTTTGTGGCCGACGCCGGGTAGTTTGACGAGTTCTTCGAGGGTGTGGGGGACTTCGCCGTTGTGTTGTTCGATGAGGATTTCGGAGAGGCGGTGGATGTTTTTGGCTTTGGTGGGGGCCAGGCCGCAGGTTTTGATGGCGTCGAGGATCTGGTCGACGGAGAGTTGGGCCATGTCAAAGGGGTTGTCGGCGAGCTGGAAGAGATCGGGGGTGACCATGTTGACGCGCAGATCGGTGGTCTGGGCGGAGAGGAGCACGGCGATGAGCAGGGTGAAGGCGTCTTTGTGGTCGAGCGGGATGGGGGGCTTGGGGTAGAGCTCGTCGAGGATGGTGCCGATGCGGTCGGCGCGGGTTTGTATTCTCTTGGGGGGACGGGAAGTTTTCTTGGTCATGGGAATCAATTGCCTGGTCAGGAGTTTTTCGAAACGAGCCAAAATCGGGGGATAGATAGCATGAATGGGGCGAAGTATTAAGTGGGGGCGGTTGATGTTTTTGGGGGATTGTAGTTATGTCTGCGCGTCTTTGTGCGGTTTAATTTCTATGGCTGTAGATAATTTCATTGAGGAGGTTTTGTTATGACGACACGTATTGAAACAGACAGCATGGGGCCGATCGAGGTGAAGTCGGATCGGTACTGGGGCGCGCAGACGCAGCGTTCGCTGGAGAATTTTAAGATCGGCGGGCAGCGGATGCCGCGTCCGATGATCAAGGCGCTGGGGCTTGTGAAGTATGCCGCGGCCGAGGCGAACTGTGCGGTGGGTGTTTTGCCGGTCGAGAAGAAAGAGGCGATTCAGAAAGCGGCGCAGGAAGTGATCGACGGGTTGTTGGATGATCATTTTCCGCTGGTTGTCTGGCAGACCGGTAGCGGTACGCAGACGAATATGAATACGAACGAGGTGATCTCGAATCGTGCGATCGAAATGCTGGGCGGTGAGCTTGGCTCGAAAAAGCCCATCCATCCGAACGATGATGTGAACAAAAGTCAGTCGACGAATGATAGCTTTCCGACGGCTTCGGCAGTGGCGATTGTGGACCAGATCCATGCGGAATTGTTGCCGGCGCTGGCGCATCTGAAGGCGGCTCTTGCTGAGAAGGAAACCGAGTTTGCGGACATCGTGAAGTCGGGCCGCACGCACTTGATGGACGCGACGCCGCTTACGCTCGGGCAGGAGTTTTCGGGGTATGTGGCGCAGCTCGGCTATTGTGAGCGTGCGATCAAAAGCTCGTTGGAGCTGATGTATGAGCTTGCGATTGGTGGAACGGCCGTGGGTACGGGCATCAACTCAAAGCCCGGCTATGCCGAGAAGGTTTGCGAGACGCTTGCGAAAGTGACGGGTTATCCGT
This sequence comes from Lujinxingia vulgaris, assembly GCA_040393065.1. Classification (GTDB taxonomy): domain Bacteria; phylum Myxococcota_A; class Bradymonadia; order Bradymonadales; family Bradymonadaceae; genus JACCWM01. Next base: position 57,818 of record JBEBUW010000011.1, read on the forward strand.
TTGTTTCGGCGCCGAATAAATTTGCGCTTCTGGCCGGAAAAGAGGCGATTGTGGAAGCGCACGGCGCGCTGAAAACGCTTGCGACCGCGCTTAACAAAATCGGAAACGACATCCGCTGGATGGCCAGTGGGCCGCGTTGTGGTTTTGGTGAATTGACGCTGCCGAGCAATGAGCCGGGGTCGTCGATCATGCCGGGTAAGGTCAATCCGACGCAGATCGAGGCGCTGACGATGGTGTGCGCGCACGTGATGGGCAATGACGCGGCGGTTGGTTTTGCGGCGTCGCAGGGCAGCTTCGAGCTGAACGTGTACAAGCCGATGCTGATGCACAATGTGCTGGAGTCGATCCGGTTGCTGACCGATTCGATGAACTCGTTTACCGACCATTGCGTGGTGGGAATTGAGGCGAATCGTGATCAGATTCAGTCGTTCCTGGAGCGGAATCTGATGCTGGTGACGGCGCTCAATCCGGTGATCGGCTATGATAAGGCTGCGGCCGTGGCGAAGAAGGCGCACGAGGAAGGGACGACGCTGCGTGAGGCGATCGTGGCGCTGGGATTCATGACGGGTGAGGAGTTTGATGCGGCCATCGTGCCTCTCCAAATGACGTATCCCCGGTAGGTTGGATGGTGTTAGGTGGTGTGCGTTGTGGTGGGTAGAGGTGTTGCGGGGTTGGACACGTGTCCCAGGGGCAGAGCCCCTGGGCTAGCACGACGCCGACGCGCTCCGCGGAGGCCAGAGGCCTCGCTCCGCGGGGAGATGGGAGGGTGGTTTGAACCGTGGTGGGGATAGGAATTGGGTGTTTGAACCGTCCAGACCCCGGGCCTCTGGCCCGGGGATCGTTGAAAGGCACGGGGGAATGGGGCGTGGGGTTTTGATGGTGAATGAAGGGTTATGAAAAAACCGAGTGTACAGTTATTGCTTTCTGCGTATGCGCAGGGGATTTTTCCGATGGCGCAGCCGGAGGAGGACGGGGAAATCTACTGGTATGCGCCCGATCCGCGGGCGATTTTGCCGTTGGATGGGTTGAAGGTTTCCCGGCGGCTGGCGCAGACGGTGCGGAGTGGGAAGTTTGAGATCCGGATCAATAGCGCGTTTGAGCAGGTGTTGCGGGAGTGTGCGGCGCCGCGTTCGATCGATGGGGAGACGTGGATCTCGGAAGGGTTGATGGAGGTTTTCATCGATCTGCATCGGCTGGGGTTTGCGCATTCGGTGGAGGCCTGGATGGATTCGCGGCTGGTGGGCGGGTTGTACGGGGTGAGTATTGGTGGGTTTTTTGCGGGGGAATCGATGTTTTTTCGGGAGCGTGATGCGTCGAAGGTGTGCCTGGTGCATCTGGTGGAACGGATGAAAGCGCGCGGATTTGTGTTGCTGGATGTGCAGTTTACGACGGCGCATTTGCGGAGCCTGGGGGTGGTGGAGGTGTCGCGGGCGGATTATGAGCGCATGGTTGCGGAGGCGATAATGCTGGAGCGGGACTTTCGGTAGGACAGCGGCGGGCCTAAATCGACGATCGCTTTGCCGTACTCCTCGGGATGGCCTTTTGTCATGGTGGTGATCGGAGAATTGGGGAGGTGCGAAACGATCCCACCCCCGGTTTCACCGGGGGCTAGATATCCGCTGCGCTACGCACGGACTTCGTCCGGCTTCACGGTGCGTGCGCTTGTGGATTCGTGCATGAACGGTGTTTTTATATTGGGAGCAAGCATACTCAACGCACCGCGAAGCCGGGTGAAACCCGTGCGTAGCGCAGCGTCTGTGCTAGCCCCACATGAAATGTGGGGTGTGACGTTGCGGACCGCCCGGTTTTGCGATCGTCATCGCGTGAAGGGAAAGAATGAAGATTTGGGGAGTCGGGCGATTGGGGTTGATGTTCAAATCTGATTGGCATAAGTAGTGTGCACCTTAAGAAAGTGGCCTGCTCAGGCTGCTGTTGTTAGAGCCGTTGAGAACTGGTTTCGCCAGATAAAAGCTCACAAATCACATCAAACTTAACAATTTGGTAGATCCGTTATGGAGAAAGACCCGCAGCAACGTCTTCTGATCGTTACGCAGGGAGACATCACGCTGATTCCGCTGAAGGAAGGGGCACTGGTTAATCCTTCGAATACTGGATTGATCTTGAATAGTGGCGTTGGATTGCAGATCGCGCGTCGTGGTGGCCCGCTGATGCAGCAGACTTTGCATATGGCGCGTAGCCGTTTGAAGAATAATCGTCTGGATCCGGGCAAGTCGGTGGTGACCGATCCGGGTCAGTTGCGTGCGCAGAAGTTGATTCATGTCGCGATCATCGGTGCGAAGAAGATCAATGCTCGCTTGATTTCGAGCGCGATTGTCAATGCGTATCATACGGCGGATGAGCTGGGTGTTCGCCAGCTTGCGTTTCCGGCTGTGGGCGTTGGCGTGGGCGGCTTTACGATGGACAAGTTTCTGGAGATTTTCTGGAAGGTCACATCGGATCTGTTTCCTCGGATGAAGAATGTGCGGGAAGTTTATCTGTGTATGGACGAGGGCGAGCCGTTTGCGGAGGCTTCGGCCTATGCGGAGTCGAATGGCGCGAAGCTGCCTAAGAGCGTGAAGTTTGAAATCAATGCGCTGGGGCTGGGGCCGAACTTTTTGTAGACGGCGGGCCTGAATCGACGATCGCTTTGCCGCTACCCTCGGGATGGCCGAACAGATTTGCCGTGATCCATAGAGGATTGGGTGGTGCGCGGCAGAGGATTGGGTGGTGCGCGGCAGAGGATTGGGTGGTGCGCGGCGTCACCCCCCGGTTTCACCGGGGGCTAGATATCCGCTGCGCTACGCGCGGACTTCGTCCGGCTTCGCGGTGCGTGCGTTTGGGATTGGGTGGTGTGCGACGTTCCCACTCCGGGTAAGCCCGGGGCGAGTGGCCCGCTGCGCGAGTTATCGGCGGAGAGTAGAGGGATAGAATGCGGATAGGGCGCGGGCAGGGTTGTGGCAAGCTGATTTTGTTCGGGGAACATGCGGTTGTGTATGGGCATGGTGCGGTTGCGTTCGGGTTGGAGCGCGGTGCACGGGCGTGCGTGAAGCAGGGCAGCGGTGCGGTTCGGTTGCGGATGATGGATGGGGCCGTGAGCGTGGGGGATGTGCGGTTGCGGGAGGCGTTCGGGGTGATGGCGGACGTGTTCGGGGTGGATGCCGGGACGCTTGATGCGGAAGTCTCGTTGGAGGTTCCGGCCGGGGCGGGGCTGGGTGGGTCGGCGGCGCTGGCCGTGGCGTTGAGTCGGGCAATTGCTGATTTTGTGGGTTTGCAGGGCGGGGAGCAGGAGGCGCTTGTGGAGCGTGCGGTGGCGTTGTCGGAAGGGGTTTTTCATGGTTCGGCGTCGGGGATTGACCAGGTGGCGGCGATGGGGCGGGGGCTGTTCGGGTTTCGGCGTCTGGCGGCCGGCGAGCTTGCGATTGAGGCGTTGGAATTGCCGGTGGATTTGAAGCTGGTGGTTTGTCAGGCGGAGGCCGGGGCTTCGACGTCGGAGATGGTGGGGGGCGTGGCGGCGTTTCGGGCGCGGGAGCCGGAGGTGGTCGAGGCGTTGTTGGCAGAGATCGGGGCAGTGAGTGGCGCGGCGGTTGAGGCGTTGCAGGCCGGGGATGTGGCGCAGATCGGGGCGTTGATGGACCGGAATCATGGGCTGCTGGGGTCGCTCGGCGTGTCGACGCCGGCGTTGGAGCGGGCGTGTATGCTGGCCAGGAATGCCGGTGCGGTGGGTGCGAAACTCACGGGCGCGGGAGGGGGCGGGTGTGTGGTGGCGCTTGTCGATGGGGATGCTGGCGGTGTAGTGGATGCGTGGAATCTGGCGGGTTTGACTAGTTTTGAGGTCGTGCTGGCCGCCGGGTGATGGGCCGGACTTGATGTGTTTTTGAAGTGTGTTTTGGAGGAGTAATCCATGAGTAAGGCGAGTGCGATCGCGCATCCGAATATTGCATTGGTGAAATACTGGGGTAAGCGCGATGTGCGTTTGAATTTGCCGGCGGCACCGAGTTTGTCGTTGACGTTGGCGGGCATGGAGACGCGCACGACGGTGGAATTTGATGACTCGTTTGGCGCGGATCATGTGCAGCTGAATGGCGGGCTGGTGCGGGGCGCAAAGGCTGAGCGTGTGTCGGAGTTTCTGGATCGTGTGCGGCAGATGTCGGGCGAAGATCGTTTTGCGCGCGTGGTCAGTGAGAACACGTTTCCAACCAGTGCGGGGTTGGCGTCGTCGGCGTCGGGATTTGCGGCGCTGGCGCTGGCTGCGACGCAGGCGGCGGGATTGTCGTTGAACTCGGATGAGTTGTCGGTGCTGGCGCGGTTGGGCTCGGGTTCGGCGGCGCGCAGCATTCTGGGTGGGTTTGTGGAAATGCGGGCCGGGGAGCGCGCGGATGGAACGGACGCGTTTGCGGTGCAGGTGGCGGAGGCGCAACACTGGGATTTGCGGTGTCTGGTGGCGATTACGGCCGAGGGCGAGAAATCCGTTGGTTCCACGGATGGCATGATGGAGACGATGGAAACGTCGATCTTTTATGATGCGTGGATCGCGCATGTGGCGGACGATCTGCAGGTTGCGCGGCAGGCCGTGTTGGAGCGCGATTTTATGACGCTTGCAACCGTGGCCGAGCGAAGCTGTATGCGGATGCATGCCAGCGCGATGGCGGCCGATCCGGGGATTTTGTACTGGAACCCGACGACGGTGCGCCTGATTCATCGGGTGCGGCGTGCGCGGCGTGATGGTTTGCCGGTGTTCTTTACGATCGATGCCGGGCCGCATGTGAAGGTGTTTTGCCCGGCGAGTGAACGGTCGGCGGTAGAGGCCGTGTTGCAGAGTGTGGAGGGGGTTCAGGGAATACTTGGGACGCGTCCGGGTGGTGGTGTGCGGGCGGTTTAAGGGTGGGGAGTGTGCGGTGATGTGCCACGTGTCCCAGGGCCAGAGGCCCAGGGTTGGCACGACGCCAACGTGCTCCGCGGAGGGCAGAGCCCTCGCTGCGCGGTGGCCCGGTGGTGTTGGGTGGTGTGCGGTGATGTGTAGAGACGTTGGGTGGTTTGCAACGAACCCGGGGGCAGAGGCCCAGGGTTGGCACGACGCCAACGTGCTCCGCGGAGGGCAGAGCCCTCGCTGCGCGGTGGCCCGGTGGTGTTGGGTGGTGTGCGTTGCTGGCGCAGCATTATTGGGGTTGGAAGGGGGAAAATTGGGTGTGCGGGCGGTCGCGGGTGCGTTTTTTATTTACAAAACGGGTGTGCGGCGGTCGCGGAGGCGATCCGGCGTTTTTTGAAAAGCGAAAATCAGGGGCGCGAGGCTCGCGGGCTTGAGTGCGGAGGGTTCGGTCGCGTGCGCGAGGCTTGTGGGTGTGTTTCTTGGTTGGGGGAGGCGTGCGCGAGGCTCGCGGGTGTGGTTGGGAGTTTTTGGAGTGGGTGTGCGGGTGGTCGCGGGTGCGTTTTTTATTTGTAAAACGGGTGTGCGGGTGGTCGCGGGCGGGGTTTGTGGGGATTGGGGGGATTGGTGTGGTGTGCGGTGTGGTGGGGTGGTGGTGATCGGAGAATTGGGTGGTGTGCGGTGATGTGTAGAGACGTTGGGTGGTTTGCCACGAACCCAGGGCCAGAGGCCCAGGGCTGGCACGACCAGCGCGCTTCGCAGGGGCCAGAGGCCCCGCTGCGCGGTGCTCCGGTGGTGTTGGGTGGTGTGCGGTGATGTGTAGAGACGTTGGGTGGTGTGCAACGAACCCAGGGGCAGAGCCCCAGGGCTAGCACGACCAGCGCGCTCCGCGGAGGGCAGAGCCCTCGCTGCGCGGTGCCCCGGTGGTGTTGTGGATGGTATGCAACGAACCCGGGGGCAGAGCCCTCGCTGCGCGGGTGGTGGGGAGGGAATTAGTGGTGGTGCATGTGCATGTGCATGTCGGCCGGGGGCGTGTGGGCGGAGCCGGTGCGTTCCTGCCAGATTTGTTGGCTGACGACTTCCTGGCGGAAGGTGGCGTGGCAGGTGGTGCAGGCCTGGAGGGTGTGGGCGGTGGCTTTGAGGGTTGCGGCGGAGTCGCGTGCTTTTGCGGCGGCGCCGATGGCGTCGGCGCGGCGGTGAAATTCCAGGGCCAGTTCGGTGAATCCGGGAGCGCCGGCACCCATGTGGTTACACATCTGTTGCATTTCGGGGGAGGATTCGATGAGGCGTGAGGCGGCAGCGATGGCGTCCCAGTCGGAGTCGACGAGCCCCTGGGTGATGCGTTGGATGGCGACGAGGTGTTCGTTCATGTTTTGTTTCTGGTGCCAGGCCATCATGGGTTGGAGGGGGACGGGCGTGCGGGTGTCGAGGTTGTTGAGCTCGAAGAAGGGGGCGCAGGCGCTGTTGTCGGGGGCGGCCTGTGGGGTGCTTTCGGGAGTGTTTTCGGACGTGGCGGCTTGCGCGGTTTGCGCGGGTTCGGCGGTGTTGATGGTGTTGATGACGGGGGCCGGTTCGCAGGCTGCGAGGAGAAGGAAGGCTGCGGAGAGCAGGGAGGCGGGGAAGAGGTGGGGGAATTTCATGGGTACTCCTGAATTGAACGACTGAATCGGTGGCCTGTGGGAACAGGCGTGGCCTACTATCGGAAGGAAAGGGGCGGGCGTCTACAGGGCTTTTTCGAGGACCTGGACGAGCTAGAAAAAATGGGGGGCGGTGAGGAGGACCATCATGTTGCAGGCGGCGTGGTAGAGGGTCGGTGCCAGGATGGTGCCGGTGCGTTCGCGCAGCCAGCCAAAGAGGAGCGAGGGGAAGAAGACGGAGGCGCGGGTGATGAGGAGGGTGCCGCCGATGGGGATGAGGACGTGGCCCAGGGCAAAGAGGGCGCTGGTGAGCAGGTTGGCCTGGGTGATGCCGAGGATTTTACGGGTGCCGAGGACTTGCGTGATGCGGGTCTGGAGGTAGCCGCGGTAGAAATATTCTTCGGGCAGGGCGACGAAAATGAGGTGGGTGAGGGTCCAGAGTAAGATCCAGGTGTAGGAGCGTTTGAGGGTGAGGGGTTTGTCTGGATTTTCGGTTGTGGTCTGGGCGCCGAGATGTACCGGGAGGGGTTGTGGGGGAATGGTGATGGTTTTGGCATCGAGCGTGAGAGGACGGGCGTTGGGTTGGAGGGTGTAGAGGTCGCCGTCGGTGGTGATGAGGAAGGGTTGCTGGTTGGTTTTGGTCAGGGAAACCTGGAGATTGTTGTTGTGGGTATAGAGCCAGAGGCCGGGGGATTGGGCGAAGTCGTGGGGACGGCCCTGAAGTTCGGCGGGCCACTGGAGGTAGTTTTCGAGAGCGGGTTCAAAGCGGTGGTCGTTGAACTGCGCGTTCCAGAGGTAGAAGCCGGCGACAAACAGGGGGATGGTGATGGCGGTGGCGGCGGCGGCCCAGAGGGTGGCGCGGGGCCAGCCGAAGTCGGGCAGGCTGGTGGTGAGGCCGAAGGTTTCGGGGGAGAGTTTTTTGCGGTTCAGCCAGTAGTTGGGGATGAGCACGAAGATGGCGGCGACGATGATGTAGAGATTCTGGGCGATGAATCCGACCGCAGTGGCGACCAGCGCGGCGGCGAGCACGAGCAGGAAGGTGAGGGCGTAGATGGCTGTGATTTCGCGCTTGAGGGATGCTGGTTTCATGGGTTTTTCATGGAGTGATTCATGGAAGTTGTGCGGTGCGGACGGCGCGGACGCTGCGTAGAAGGAGCAGGTTGTTTCGCAGGGCCAGGTCAAGGGTGCCGGTGGGGGCGGTGGTGACCTGGAGAACGCGGCCGTCGCGGGGATCGAGTTGGTAGATGAGGTTTTCGTGCTCGGGGCGGCGAAGGAGCAGGTAGATGTGGTCGGCGCTGGTGGCGATGGGCGGGTGATCGACGCCGATTTTGTGGGCGAAGCGGAGGGTGCCTTTTTGGGTGTCGATGCCGTAGAGGGTGTCGGTGATCTTGATGAATAAAAGATCGTGTTCGGGGGCGACGTGGTGGTAGCTGGTCTGGGGGCGGTCGGGGAGCTGGAGCCGCCAGCGGGGTGTCATGTCGGGCAGATCGTAGGCGCTGAGGATGGCGTCGGAGGTGTTGTCTGAGATGGCGGGTGCAAAGTACAGGGTCTGGGGATCGGTGGTGTAGAGGGCGCCGCGGCCTCCCATGATTTCGAAGGCGCGGTGGCGCATTTCGACGCCGTTGAAGGGGTAGCGGCGTGTGATGCCTTTGATGTCGGCGCTGAACAGGCTGTTGTCGAGGCCGATGGGGCGGGTGCCGGCCCAGAAGTTCATGGAGCCGGTCCAGACGGGTTCACGGGCAAGGGGATCTTCAGCGTCGGGGGAGAGCGGGGTTGTGTGATCGATGCAGGCGGTCTGGGTTCCGCCTTCCCAGAGGGTGCCGACGCAGACGAGTTTTTCGGAGGGATGGGCGATGAAGCTGCCTCGGAAGTTGGCGGCGAAGTTCAATGCCTGTTCGCTGCGGTCTAAGAGATAGTGCCAGCGGACGGTGCCGTCGGGGGCATAGGCGACCAGGCGCAGGTTGGAGGCGTCGTTGGGTGTTTCTTTGTCGGTGTTGGGGACGCCGTAGGCGATGTAGCGGGTGCCGTCGGAGTTGTTGCCAGAGGTGTTGGTAGAGCCGGGATCGTAGGCTTCGGGGCCGCAGCCGTAGAGGGCGGCGGCTTCTTGCGCAGCGTTGACGGAGGCTTCGGAGATCCAGGGCCAGGGCTGGAGCTTGGCGTTCGGCTCAAAGATCTGGTGGCAGCGCGGATAGAGGGCGGATTCGCTCAAGGTGAGGGAAAAAGTTTGGAAGGGGGCAGGGTTTTCGAGGTCTTGCCGGGATGTGGGCGCGTCGGGAAGGGTCCAGGGGTTGGGCTGGACGGTGGGCGTGGTTTCGGCCTGCCGGGTGGAGGTTTTTTGGGTGTCGGACTTGGGGGCGGTGTCGCAGGCGACGAGGGTTGTGAGGAGGAGGCTGAGCAAAAGGAAAAGGCGCACGCGAAGGCGCGAAGGGTCGAATTGGCGCGAAGGTAAGGTGAAGAAGGGGAATGGGTGGGTATCGGTGATCGAGCGCGATTTTATGCGGTGGATATAAGGAAAACGTGCGCGATTTTGTGGGGTGGTGATCGGAGAATTGGATGGTTCGCAACGTGCCCAAGGGCAGAGCCCATGGGTTAGCACAGCGTCAACGTGCTCCGCAGGGGCCAGAGGCCCCGCTGCGCGGGTGGGGGGGTGGGGGGTGGGGTGGGTGATGTTGGGAGTGTTGGTGTTGGGGAGTTTCATGGTTGTGGAGTGGGCCAGGGGATGATGTAGGTCTGGGGTTGTTCGATGAGGCTGCGGTAGAGGGGGCTCTGTTCGAGGCAGGGCCGGTTGCCGAAGACGATGAGTTTTTTTCGGGCGCGCGTCAACGTGACGTTTAAGCGTCGTTCGTCGCTTAAAAATTCTCCGGCGCGTTCGGTTTTGACGAGGCTGACGAGGATGATGTCGCGTTCGCTGCCCTGGAATCGTTCGACGGTGTCGACGTCGATGGTGCGTGTGTTGGGGCGCGTGTGGGGCTGGAGGAGTTGGCGGATGAGGTGGACCTGGGCACGGAAGGGGCTGACGATGCCGATGGAGGTGATGTCGGCGGTGGTTGCGAGCAGGTGTTGTACGGTCTGGACGAGAGCGTGGGCCTCGGTGGGGTTGGAGCGGCCTTCGTCGGTGGTATCGATATCGACGAAGACGAGGGGATGTTGGGGGGCTGTGATTTCGGTGATTTCGGTGATCAAGCTGTTGGTTGCGGGCGATGTTTTGGGTGGGAAGAGCTCGATCTGGTGGTTTGCGACGGAGGGATGAGCGTGGATGCGGCCGTCATAGTAGGCGTGGTTGGAGAAGGCCATGATGGGTTCGTTCATGCGGTATTGTTCGTCGAGCATGACGTGGGGCAGGCGTGCGATGAGGCGCTCGAAGAGGCTGCGGTCCAGGCCGGCGATGCCGGTGTCGTGGAGTTGTGAGGGGATTTCGATGTTTTTGATGGCGTCGGGTTCGTCGAGCAGGTCTTCGAAGCCTTCGAGAAAGACGGATTGGGCGGCTTCGTTTTTGACGATGGGGGGAAGTTGGCGGTGATCGCCGACGAGGACGAAGCGGTGGGCCAGGTTGAGGGGGCCAAGGGTCATGGGTTCGGTGAGTTGGCTGGCTTCGTCGACGATGGCGACGTCGAAGGGGATGGGATGGATGCGTTGCAGGGTGGTGAGGACGTGTGCGTTGACGGAGGCGTGCGCGGTGCAGGCGATGACGGGGGTGGAGGTGAGCTGGTGGTGGAGCTCGGCCAGGGAACTGGCGCGGCGTGCGAGATCGTCGGTGAAGAATTGGTGGTCGTCGAGGCCGTGGTCGCGCAGGTTTTTGGCGAGTTCGCGGGAGCGGAGGGTGGAGCCGATGCGGAGGAATTGGGTGAATCCGAGGTCGGCCAGGCGTGTGAGGATGGCGTCGACGGCGGTGTTGGTGAGGGCGCAGAGGACGACGCGTTGGCCGCGGGCGACGAGTTCGCAGACGAGGTGGGCGATGACGGTGGTTTTGCCG